>DAOVGQ010000054.1 GCA_030672315.1 Candidatus Aenigmatarchaeota archaeon
AGGGAAGCAATCCCTATAAGCATCCAGAACCTTACCCTTGTGGCCCTGAATATCAGATAGAAACCGAAAACCCCAATCAAAAAGAGGACCCCGACCGACAGGAGGGTAATCGAAAGCAGCTCTGCAAGTGGCTCTGTAAAGGGGGTGAGCAGGAAGTTGTATGCACCCATGACCAGATAGAAAAGCGCAACAACAATGAAGAGATTCCTCTTGTTGAACCAGTCAGGAACCTTCAGTTTCATGTCCCTTGAAAGAAGCACTGTTGCGAGGGGATTGGATATCCCTATGACAAAAAACAGGGCAGTTCCTGTCAATACCCTTGCTGTGTAGCTTGGAAAAACAACAAGAAACACCAACTGGAAGAGTGCCCAGAACCCCAGCGAGGCATAGGTGAGCGTGAGGGATACCCAGCCGCTTGACCCTCCGCGCGTTCTGTTGTAGATAACAATCACAACATAGGCCAGCGCCAGGCCGAGAAATACCGATGCAACCCTGAAACCAGTCGCCACAAGGTTTATTCCGTCCAGACCAACACCTTCTGATATTTTGGCTTCCAGGCTTAAATAATCAACTTACTGAAGCATCCGCTCAGGTATTTCATGAAAACCGAACGTGCAGAGCAAAGACTTAAATACTTAAGAGGGCAATACAAAAGATTAACATGGTTCCTCCTGTAAATCACATGAACCCCAAGGTATACAATCTGATAAGGTATTAGGTGCTGAAACAGGTGCTGGACAGAGGTGATGTATGTGATAATACCCATAAGGTGCATGACTTGCGGCAAGCCAGTGGGCCACCTCTGGGAGGCCTACCAGGCAGGCATAAAGAAGGGAAGGGCGCCCAGGAGCGTTCTGGACTCCCTGGGCATCGAGAGGTACTGCTGCAGGTCGCTCTTTCTCACCCACAAGGACCTCATCTCAGAGGTAGGGCAGTTCAAGCACTAGAGTGCCAGCATTACCATCAATTAGTAAATTCTGTTATTATCTCTGTTCAATGGAGAGGTAGAATGACAAGAGAACAAGCAATAAGATTTTGTGAAAGATGTTTTTATCATAATTCAATGATTAACAAGGACCCGAACAACAAAACTTACCATGAGAACATGAGAGAATATGACAGGGGCATGGCAATGGAAAAATTAAAAGCTATTAAAGATAACAAAGAGATTGCAAAAGAAGCCTTCAGCCTGTGTTTCATATGCAGCGAAGATCTTGATTACAATGAACCCAGAATTGCCAATCTTCTAAAAACGAAAATCTAATTGTTCTGGCTGACAAAGGCCTGCCGGGCTAGTAGTCCTTCAGTAGCTCCTTCAGTCCAGGGTAGTCCTTTCCGTATTTGCTGACAATCGACTCAAGGCACTTCCTTATAAGGGTCCTGGATACACCCCCCATTACCTTTGAATACTGCTCATCTATGCCAGAGAGAAAGGTCTTCATGACCCCCATCAGCCTCTTCTCCGGGACCTTGGAATCCATGACTATAACTATGGAGTTTTCAGAAATCTTGATACCCCTTACTTCCTTGTACATAGCCTTGGTCCTTTCAAGGGACTCTGATATCAGGTTGCAGGCGAGTCTGAATCCAACTATCCTTCCCACAGACACCGCTATGATTGTTATGCACTCCGAGACCAAATCCCTTGTCATTTCAACTTCCCTGTACAAATACCTATAATTATATGTTAAAGGACTTCCTTAAATCATTTACAGTAAAAATAAACCTGCAAGACCCCCAGGTCTTCAGACCTGGGTAGTTCAGAGTAAAAATATAAGAACTTAAATACCAAGCTTCCACTATTCAGTTTCAGGGTGTACATGAAATTCGCAGTAGGGGTCACCCATGGCCATGCACTTTACCTCATCGCAGCGCATAGTCCTTCCGAAGACGACGTCAGCTGCCCCAGCCATTGTACCTGCAGTCATGTAGCAGACAGGCTTCTTGGAATTCTTTACCCCAATGGCATTCATGCTGTTGTGAACCCTGACTACAAACCTCTTGTTTTTCATGTCGATTGACTTGAATTCAAGTATACCATATCCGCGCTTTATTCCAATATCCGCAAGCTTTAAGATAAACTTTCTCTTAAACAACTTCGCTAAAATCTTAATAGTAAAGCCCCTAGGTATGTTCATACGCACACTCTCCATGGTATCTATCCTTCCTATCATGTACCATATTTCCTTTGTCGCAGGGCCTATTATCCCTTCGGATTCCTGCTCAAGACTCTTTATATCCCCCCTAGAGAAGAATACAGAATTTATTCCACTTTGAATAATCTCCCCCCTTTCTGGATTGAATTCCACTTCTACAGGAACAATGTTCCTTGGTAGTTTCGGATATCCTCTAGGAACCTTTACAGGAATGTTGTACGAAGAAACCTCGAATTCACAGTAAGGATGACCCATTGCAGCACATTTGGTCTCTTTGCAGACAGCCTTTCTCTTGAATGCAGCCTCAAAAAGGCCCGCCAGGATACCCTCCATCCTGTAGCACACAGGCTTGCTAGTATTCTCGTATCCGAGTTTGTTGAAGCAGTTATGAACCCTTACCTTTGCTACCCCGCGCTTTTCATCAACGAAAAGCATCTCAGGGATACCGTAGCCATATTTTGGAAGGTTCCCCAGCATCTTTATGGCAAGCCTGGAAACGTTCTTATGCCTCGGATACTTGTACTGGTCTGCCATTCTGAAGAATATATTCCTCATGGCCTTTCTGGTGGCCTCGCTGAAAACAACCTTGGTCACAGGACCCACAATTCGCTCATATTCCCTCTGTATCCTGCCAGCAAAGTCCCTTCTCCAAACAAATATGCTGGAGCCGTTGAAATATATAACCCCATTCTTCATGTCTATCCAGATTTTTAGCCGTTCCATTATACCAACTTTTATCTATTAATATTTAGATAATAATCTAAATAAATTACCCTGTGATAATTTGTATTCTTCTGATAGGTAATCCCAAATGGACTGACAACGCTATTTCTCAAGGTCTTTCCTGGACAATACTGCTATGGGAGAATAGAAATCCTCCTTCTCCATCCCTATAAGGAACCTCACACCCTTCCACTTGGCCAGCTCATTGAGCCTGAAGCTCACCTTGCCGTCGAAAATAACGGCATGCGGGTCTTCCACTGTCCTCAGTGTGCTCTCCAGCTCAGAGACAGGAACCTTGCCCAGGAGCTCGTCCTTTTCATTAAAGATGCATGCAGCCCTTGTCCCGACAAGCTCGTCAATGGTCTTTTTGAACAGCTCCCTCTCCTTGTCGCCCAGTCTGTATCTGGGTCCGGGCCCCCTGTCATCCCTGCGTACGAAGCCTTCCCTTCTGGGCCCCCTGTCATCCCTGCGTACGAAGCCTTCCCTTCTGGGCCCCCTATCATCCCTGCGTACGAAGCCTTCCCTTCTGGGCCCCCTGGACACATCCCTCCTGCCCGGGGTGGTTCTGACGGCCCTGGAAACAGGAGCCCTGGGAGGCCTCCTTTCCTCTTTCATATCAGGAACCTTCTCCGGTTCCTTTGCAGGGGGCTCCTTTGGAGCTGCCCTAGGTTTTTCACTTAAGAACTGGTCAGGAGGGACCTTCTCCCTGAGGGCCTTGTAGGCCTCCTTCTGGGTGAGCTCCTCAACTTCCTTGCCCTCTGGGGCAACCGCTACGTAGTCAAGGTCAGCGATCTGTATGACCTCCTTGGCTATCAGATGGCCTCCCCTGTCGCCGTCCACAAACAGCGTGGCAGTCTTTTTCTTTGCCAGCTCTACAATCCCCCTGGACACGGATGTCCCCTCTATGGCTACTGTGTTTCTGATTCCGAACTTGAGAAGGTTTATGACATCCGCGCGCCCCTCGACTATTACAATATCCTCGGATTCCATTACACCAGGGCCTGCTGTAAGCCCGAACAACTCGGTTACCTCCTCTGTCCTTACGGCCTCCTTTATCTGCTCCGATATCTCTGAGCTGTCAGGGATACCCCTGTCAGACAGGTTCTTGAGTATCTCTTTGGCCTTGTCAACAACATACTTCCTCTTGTCCGACCTTGTGTCCTCCACCTCTATCAGCTTTATCGTGGCTGTGCAGGGTCCCACCCTCTCTATGGTTTCCAGAGTTGCAGCTATTAGGGAGGTCTCTGCAGCATCAAGAGAACTAGGGATTATGATTTCCCCCTCGGATTTACCCTTGCTTGACTTTATCCTTACATCAATCCGGCCTATCCTGCCGGTCCTCTGGAGCTCCCTGAGGTCCAGCTCTGAACCCAGAAGCCCCTCAGTCTGGCCGAACACCGCGCCTATGATGTCCGGCTTTTCCACTATACCTCTTGCCTTTATTGAAGCCTTTATAACGTATTTTGTTGATGTTGGAGCCAGCTTTGACATGATCATCACCTCTTCTTTCAAGTACCTTTCTATCGGGTGACTTCGTCACCCGCATGCGCTCTCCTATCCTAAGTATCGAGTCCATTTTAATGTCCTCTATCTTGTTGAATCCGAATTTCATAATACGAGACCTCAACCTCTGGTTGGGGTGAATCTTGTGGGCGCGCAGCAGTTTTCCAAGCCTGGCCGCCATGTGGCGCCCCTCACGGTCAAAGTCAGTGAGTACTATGATATCGAAATACTTATGATTCTCCCTTAAATCCGCCACCCTGTCAACGATGGCTATCAAGGGCCTTCCATTAATGGCTAGTATATTCTTTAAACCAAGGGTATTTAAAGCCTTTGCATCCCTCTTTCCCTCCACAACAAGGAGGCAGTCCTTTATCCCACTGAAGAATTCCAGTATCCTTTCGGGATTTCTTCTATTCATGGGAAAACACACTCGAAAGATACTTTTTCATTTTCCATAACCACACATGCCCCCTTACAAGGTAGCCGCCGCGGGGCCAGTACTTCTTCCCGTTAATGTTCACATAGTAGCGAAACCCTCTTGCCGTTCCACCATAGTTTTCAGAATCCAGTCTATTCAGGTTCTCGGCCTCAATCTGTTCCACTTCCCATGCCAGGTAATCATCAAGGACATTCCTTCCAAAGTCCGGGGGAGGCCCCCAACGTCTTTTGTGGACTCCTGGAAAATCGACGACTTTTACCATGCAACCACCGGCTTCTGGGGGCTTACCTTATTCACAATCTAACGTCCGAATATACCTGAATAAATTAAATAACCTTACAGGCTCAACCACTTTAAAATCTCTGCTATAGTGATATCTTCTCAAGGTTTCCATCCATACAGGTCTAATTATTGATGACCCGTCATAGCATGAAGGTGCAAGGTCGTTCCAGCCTGAACTTTTCTCATGGGGAGAAAGCTCTTCCATGAAATCCCCTCCAGTTTTTCCATGGTCACATTCCAGTAAATCTTAAAGTTAAATCTGGTGCTAACCTATAAAAAGCTTACATTACCTCCAGGATGTCTCTCTGCGTCAGGACACCCAGGACCTGGTATTCATCCACGACAGGCAGCATGGCCACCCCCTTCTCCCTCATGGTCCCCACGGCCTCGCAGACATCGGCGTGCGGCTCCACTGTGGACACGGCCTTGTTCATGGCCTTCTCGAGCTCGCTCCTGTCCCTTCTCAGGCCGCCCAGGTTCCTGTTCCTGTTCAGGTATGCAATTATATCAAGGGGCGTCACTATCCCTGTCAGGAAGGTGTCCCTGACAACAGGGAGCTTGCTGTATCCGCCCCTGACAAGCATGCCTGCGACATCGCATACTGGGTGCTCAACCCTGGCCACTACAGGCTTCCTGGTCATGACCTCCCAGACGCTTACTCCGGTGGCCCTGGATATCTGGCTGACTATATCCCCCTCTGTGACCATGCCATCAAGCCTGCCCCTTGATACCAGGGGGTGCACCCCCTCCCCTGTCTCCTTGAAGACACCGAGGGCCTGCCCAAGACTGGTGGCCCTCTCTATCTCCCTGAACCCTGTCTGCATTATCCTGGCCACAGGGATGTCTAGCCTTTTCCCGGCCACGTAGGCCTGGTAGAGGCTTCCCCCTCCCAGGAAGTCCAGCAGGTTGCGGGAGTTTATCATTCCCCTGAAGGTCTCTCCCCTCTTGTCTGTCACAGGGATGTTCGTGTGGCCTGTCAGGCAGAGCTTCAGGGCAGTATAAACAGGCTCGCTCTCGGGTATGGCATGCACAGCCCCCCTCACAGCGTCGCCGACCCGGGTTTCCAGCTCTGTATGGTTTTCCAGTAAAAGCCCCCGACCACGCCTCAAGAAACCGAACATCAGACCACTGAATATACACTAAAAATTCGGTTTTTAAACCTTTCGGCCAACAAATCTCTACATTATAATTCTATTCAAGAGAATAGGGTTTACAACACGTTCCAGTGAAAAACCAGACATAAGACTGTCCACATCAAAATCCACAAGGAAGTGCCTGTCTTTACAACCTGAACCTAAGCCGAAAGTGGCCTGCCCAGTTGTATAACAATTCTCATGAGAAGGGACTGTATGTTGTCGCTAATCTCATCGTAGAAGACAACGCCTCACCTCATAGTAATCAATATATGATCCAGGTCCATTTGGACTAACCCCCCATCGGTATCTCCAATCACCAGGGAAATATTCATAAGATCCAACAACAATACTGCTACTCCCACCATGAGAACCCAAGTTCGAACCGCTCCACCAAACTTTTCCATGTCCAGTATCAAAAACATACCAAAAAGTATAAGGCTCAGAATAACTGTATCCAGTCTGACAGCACGGCTGTATATTACAGTCTTGAGTTGAATCACCAACACAATTAGCTCCGTCACAATAAGGCGCAGGGTTTGTACATGTCCTGCTTTGTGTCCCGCCGCCACAGGGCTCAGAACAAGTTCCTCCTGCACCGTCATCGTATCCATTAGTATGCGACCAACCGCTCCAGACTCCATCTACTGGTGTGCAGCATTCGCTATCAAAACATGTTTGTCCGCCTGTGCATACATACCCGCAGCTTCCGCAGTTATTTTCGTCTGTATTCAGTTCGGACAGCACACAATCACACTTGTCAGGCCAGCCGTTTTTATTGGAGTCCACGCTCTGCATGTTGCTTGAGCTTCTGGATATCTGGAAAATCGGGTGGAAGACTGCGCCTACAGCCGTTGTTGTGCCTGGCTCTGTAAGGCTCTCACAGACATCAGGCCAGCCGTTCTCATCATCATCAATCGATTCAGAAGAGCCAGAACCTTTAGATATCTGCTGGAGGGGATGCCAGGGGCTGTTTGTGTCCACATACTGGACAGGATCGGGGTCAGGACCATCAAGCAGTGCATCTGCCCTGTCAATAATGCCGTCACTGTTTTCATCAATTGCATAACAGTCTGCTGCAGACTTTGCTATCTGCTGGACTGGATGCCAGGGCCGGCTTGTATCAACATCAGTCGCATTTACAAGCACAAGAATGCTGATAAAGACTATAAGACTGAAAAGAACAAGAATGTACTTTTTCTTAACCTTGATTTCGATTTTCATGCACTCTTTTTATATTTGGGCCAGGGGGGTATATATAACTGCTATAATTGCTGGTTTTGGATATTGCCTGCAGCAGCAAACATTAATTAACCTCCCCTGACCAATAATTAAACATGCCGGTTATCGACAGGACAGACAGGATACTCCAGGATGTCCTCGACAGGATAACCCCCACCCCGAGGGAACAGGAGAGGACAGAACAGCTTGTTGACAGGGTGGTCTCTGCCACCAAACAGGCCATCCAGGGCAGGGGCCTCGATCATGTCATTGCTGGAAGCTTTACACGCGGCACCTGGATGAAGGACAAGCAGGAGTTCGACATCTTCATACGCTTCCCCATAAACACATCCAGAGACAACCTCGAGAAGCAGGGCCTCGAGCTGGGAGGGCAGATAGCCAAGCTGCTCCACGGCCGCCACACCATAGCCTATGCCGAGCACCCCTACGTCAGGGTGAGGGTCAAGGAGTATGACGTGGACATCGTTCCCTGCTACAGGGTCGACTCTGCCATGAAAATCAAATCCGCAGTGGACAGGACGCCCTTCCACAACGAGTGGCTCTCCAAGCACTTCCTCAAGGGCTTTGCCCCTGACGTCCGGCTGCTCAAGCAGTTCTGCAAGGGCCGGGGTGTTTACGGCTCTGACGCAAGGACCCAGGGATTCTCAGGCTACCTCTGCGAGCTCCTGACCATACATTACCGGACCTTCAAGAACCTTGCCAGGAAGGCCTCCTTATGGAAGGCAGGCAAGGTCGTGATTAACCTCGAGGGCGTCTATCCCATCCATGATGTAAGGAACATCCACAAGAAGTTCCCCAAGCAGCCCCTTGTTGTGATAGACCCGGTGGACCCCGGAAGGAACGTTGCAGCAGCCCTCTCACCCGGGAACTTCATTTGCTTTGTCAAGGCCTGCCGGGACTTTATAAGCAAGCCCTCCACCGAGTTCTTCTTCAGGAGGCCGCCTGCTCCTGTCATCTCCCGGATTGACTCAGACCTCTCCAACAGGCGGACCCGACTCATGGGATTTTCCTGCCCCGCACCCAAGATAATAGAGGATGTTCTCTGGCCCCAGCTCAGGAGGACAGCCAGGAGGGTGAGGGACCTCCTTGAAGACAGCGACTTCAGTGTCCACGGCCATGACGTCTGGTCTGACGGAGAAACCTGCGTATTCTTCTATGAGATGGAGGTTTCAGAGCTCCCCAAAATCAGGAAGCTCAGGGGACCCCCGATATTTGACGAGGCCAACTCCAAGAGCTTCCTCAGCAAGTACAGGCCCCTGGGAAGGATATGGGTAGAGGACGAGTTCTGGATGGCCGAGGTCAGGCGGGCCTTTACGGATGCCTCAGAGCTTCTCAAGAAGACCCTCTCTGCCCCAGAAAAGGACCTGAAGGCCTCTGGTATAGCATCCTATCTGGCCAGGGAGATTGCAAAATCCCACAAGGTCATGAGCAGGCGGGACACCCTGGCCCTGGCCAGAAGGAACAAGGAATTCGGCCAGTCCCTCCAGGACTTCCTGGAAAAGAATCAAGCCTGAAACACCTCAAAACCTTCCCTTCGGGAAGGGACACTAATACTTGCGTTTTTTCCTGTACCTTGGGGGATACTTTCTACCCATACCCTGCACCTGCTTGTTTATGTCGGTTCTATATGCAAAATCCGTACTTTCGGTACGGCATGTACTCCTTCACCATCCGTCTTGTTTCATCCTGTGTATGACGGCATGTACTCCTTCACCTTGCAAACGCCGGAAGCAATATTTATTATA
>DAOVGQ010000008.1 GCA_030672315.1 Candidatus Aenigmatarchaeota archaeon
CTGGGTTATGCCCATGGCCTCGAGCTTCTTGAGGTCAACCCTGCACTTTATCCAGAGCTCGGTAAGGTCCAGGGTTGTTGAGAGTATGACGTCCTTGGCCCTGACCTCCCTTATCTGGGAGGCTATCTTTCTCACAGCCTCGATGTTCTGGCACTCGGGATTCAGGAAGACTGTCATGGTGGGTGTTCGTGGCTCCTTTCTGGCATCGAATATCTCGAGCATCCTGGGGAGGCCCAGGGTGACCTGGATGCCCGCGGTTCCTGCGAAGTGGTATGTCCGCATTGTCATCTGGGTAGCGGGTTCGGAGAGGGACTGGGCAGCAACCACCCCGATGGGCTCCTCTGAATCGTAGGCAGAGCGCTGGTAGAGCCCCCTCACGAGTTCCTTTATGCTCTCCTGCCTGTCCCTGGGGACCTTGTGCTCCTCAAAGTATCCCTCCAGCTCCTCTCTCACCTTCTCGGGTATCCTCTCCATATCCATTCACCTTAACCATGAACTCTGGTAAATATGCTACATCCGTCCTCTTGTGCCCTTTGGGGTATTGGACGGCATATGCTGCTTCGCCTTGCTGTTGGTTAGAGGTACTCCCTCCATTTGACGTCTCCCCATTCGGACTTGGTGGGGTCGACACCGTCCTCTCCTGCACTGAACTGGACTATCTGGTCGGTGGAGTTCCTTACGCTTCCATCATTATGGACCTTGAGGTCCTGTAGTGCGTTGACGAGTCTTCTCTGCATGTAGCCGGACTTCCTGGTTCTGAGGGACTTGTCCATGAGGCCCTCCCTGCCGTTCATGATGTTCCAGAAGAGCTCAAAGGGATTGAGCCCATGCTTAAATCCCACCCTCACAAAGCCATGGGAGGCTGGGGAGAGGTCTCCGGACTGTATGTGCGGAAGGGTCCTTTCAAAGTAGCCCCCCTTTATCCTCTTGCCCAGGATTGTCTCCTGGCCCACCACAGCGGCCATCTGGGTGGTGTTGATTACAGAGCCCTTGGCGCCTCCCTCGTACATCACCTTGATGTCGTTGTAGGGCATGTTTTCAGCCACTATGTCAGAGACCCTGCTCACCCCTGATGCCAGGGCATTGAGTATCTGGGCCTCGAGAGACTCCTTGCGGGTCATGCCGGGGAGTACCTTGAGCTCGCCCGCATTGTACTGCTTTATCAAGTCATCGGATTCGTTCTCTGACTTCTCGATCTCCTTCCTGATTTCCTTCTCTGCCTCGGGGGAGAGATCGAGGTCAGATGTTCCCAGGGAGAAGCCCCTCATCATGAGGAAGGCTGTGCCAAGCCTGCCGTAGGTGTCTATAAAGACCCTGACTGTGTCAGGATCGGTAACCCTTATGAGCTTGTTTATGAGCTTGCCCTTGAATGCGCCCACCGCAGTGGAATCTATTCTGCCCTTGAGCACCTGGCCGTTTCTGATGCTCACCCAGGCGTCATGGGGGCAGTTCTCCTTGTCGCACTCGTCGCAGTTCTTGCAGCAGCTGGCCTTGAATTCCATGTTTATCTCCCTGGGAAGCATGATGCTGAAGACTTCCTTTCCTGTGAAGACTTCCTTGTCAGGAAGCTCCAGGTCTATGCCTGCATCGGCAAAGAGCTGGGCAACCTCCTCCCTAGTCAGCCTGGTGTCAGGGTGGGTGAGGAGGTATACCCCGGATATCTGGTCAAGGTCAAGGCCTATTACAGGGCCGCCGAATTTTGGAGAGATTATGTTCTTGTGCACCTCCATGAGGTAGGCAGCCTCTGTCCTGGCCTCCTCGGTCTGGAGGGCATGAAGGTTCATCTCGTCCCCGTCGAAGTCTGCGTTGTAGGGAGGGCAGACAGAGGGGTTGATTCTGAAGGTCTTGTAGGGCATCACCTTGACCCTGTGGGCCATGATTGACATCCTGTGGAGGCTGGGCTGCCTGTTGAACAGGACGATGTCCCCATCCTGGAGCTGCCTCTCAACCACCCAGTCAGGGCCGAGGGCATCAAGGATGTCCTTTCTGTTCTCTGGTGTGAACTTTATCCTCCTTCCGTCAGGCCGTATCACGTAGTTGACTCTCCCCTGTTTGAAGAACTCGTCTATGTGTTTCCTGTTCATGTCCGTGACTCTCTCGGGTATGGTGAGCTCCTGGGCCACGCTTACAGGGACGCCGACCTGGTTTATAGAGAGCCTGGGGTCAGGGGATATGACTGTTCTGGAGGAGAAGTTTACCCTCTTTCCCAGAAGGTTTCCCCTTATCCTGCCCTCCTTGGCCTTGAGCCTTTGTATGAGACCCTTGAGGGGCCTGCCGGACCTGTGCCTGGCCAGTGGGATACCTGTAAGCTCGTTGTCAAAGTAGGTGGATATGTGGTACTGGACAAGCTCCCAGAGGTCATTCAGGATGAACTCGGGGGCGCCTATGTCTATGTTCTCCTTGAGGGACTGGTTTATCCTGACCGCGTCCACGAGCTTGTGGGTGAGGTCATCCTCTGACCTCTCGCCGCCCTCAAGGGTGATGCTCGGCCGCATGGTAACCGGGGGTATGGGGAAGAGGGTGAGTATGAGCCACTCGGGGCGGCCGCCCTTGAAGCCGATTCTTTTCAGGTCCTTCTCTGGTATATTCTCGAACCTCTCCCTTATGGTGAGGGGGTCGAGCTCGGTCTTGTCCTCGTAGTAGGTGTAGGGCTTGATAAAGCTTATCTTCTTCTGCTGCTTGCCGCAGTGTGGGCACTTTGACGGGACTGTCCCTGATTTTATGGACCTCTTTTTCTTGTCCTCTACCCCGTCGGGTGGGAGTATGAGAATCCTGCTGCAGGCCCTGCAGGCGAACTTGAGGAGCTGGTATATGGTCTTGGTGTAGAGCACATGGGTGATGGGCTTGGCAAGCTCAAGGTAGCCGAAGTGGCCGCTGCAGTCGCCAATGCCCCCGCCGCATGTCCTGCAGTGCAGACCCGGGTCTATCACGCCGAGCCTCGGGTCCATCACCCCTCCCTCTATGGGATAGCCGTCCGCATCGTAGAGGTCAGAGCTCACCACCCTGACCCTCGCCAGGGAGCGTATGGTCTCTGGGGAGAGCAGGTTGAATTCCATGCTGCTTAGCTTGTGCGTCATATCTTTCACCTCCGGCTTTTGCATCCTGTGCAAGCCGGCATGTGCTGTCTCGCCTCGTGATTGTTTACAGGTCCGTACCCTCTTGTGCCTCCTGGGGTATCGGGCACGGCATGTGCTATATCTCCTCTGTTCCTATACTCGGGAATATTCCCATGGCTTTTATCTCATCTAGCATGAGCTTGAATGCATAGGAGGTCTCCACCCAGACTGTCTCGCTGCCCTTGCAGACAGGGCAGTAGCTCCTGTTCTTTATGGTGTCATGAATCGCTATCAGGCCGCACTTGGTGCACACAGGAACCATGGTCTTGTCTGAATCGAACCTCTCCTTGAGGGTAAGGGCAGCACCGTGGCCGACCAGGCACTGCTGCTCCATCTCACCGAGCCTGAGGCCTCCCCTCTTGGCCCTGCCCTCGGTGGGCTGCTTGGTCAGGAGGGTGACCGGCCCCCTTGACCTGGCGTGTATCTTGTCAGCCACCATGTGGTCGAGCTTGAGGTAGTACGAGAGGCCTGTGAAAATCAGGACATCGAACCTCTTTCCGGTCTTGCCATCGTAAAGGGTCTGCTTGCCATCGTCCCTGAATCCCGCCTGCCTCATGAGCTTCCTTATCTCGGTCTCCTTTATGTGGTTGAAGGCCGAGGAGTCGATGGGCTTTCCCGTCAGGGCAGCTGTCTTGCCGCTTAAAAGCTCCAGGAGCTGGCCCACGGTCATCCTGCTCGGAATCGCATGGGGATTGAATATGAGGTCCGGTATAACGCCGTCAGAGGCGAAGGGCATGTCCTCCTGGGGAACGAGCAGGCTTATGACCCCCTTCTGGCCGTGCCTGGAGGCCAGCTTGTCTCCCAGCTCCAGGCTCCTCTCGTCCCTGACCCGAACCTTAAGGAGCTGGTCAGCATCCAGGGTCTCTGATACGAGCACGTCATCAACTATCCCCTCTTCACCGTATCTTACAGTGACAGAGGTCTCCCTCTTGTTCTCTATGTCAGCAGTGAACTCCTCGCTCGAGAGAAACCTCAAGGGTGAGGTCTTGCCCATCAGGACAGAGTCAGAGACCACTGTTGTCTCCAGGTTTGTTATCCCGTCCTCTGCCAGGTCCTTGTAGGCGTCCTCGCCCCTGTGCCCCTTTATCCCGGGCTCAGGAACAGTTATCTCGTCCTCCTGGCCTCCCCAGTACCTCTTCTTTATGGTCTCGTATGTCCTGAAATAGAAGCTCCTGAACAGGCCCCTCTCTGCAGAGGACCTGTTGATAACAATGGCATCGTTGAGGTTGAAGCCGTCATAGCACATCACTGCCACCACGATGTTCTGTCCGCCAGGGTAATCCTCCAGGATGTTGCTCACGCTGGTCTTGACCAGGGGAGCCTGGGGGTAGGCAAGTATGTTGAACTTGGTATCGGTCCTCATGCTGAAGTTCATGGATATCATGCCTATGGCCTGGCCCACCATCTTTGCTCC
>DAOVGQ010000063.1 GCA_030672315.1 Candidatus Aenigmatarchaeota archaeon
GAGCGCAATCTTCTTTGCATAGTCATTCAGGGAGAGCCTGTACCGTGTCATAAAGGTCCTGGTCTTTGTGTTAAGATAGTCCTCGAGGCTTCCTCCTGTGGTCATGACAGATATCATTCCCCAGAGGAGGTCTGCAAAGGCGGGAGAGGGTGTCCTGTTGGCAACCTTGGCCATGGCATCAGTCAGGTTCATGCCCAGGGTCTTCACACTGGTGTATATCCTGTTGGCCTCAATGCCTATAACACCCTTCTTCTGGGAAAGGGTCTTGAATATCTCCAGGGGATGAATCCCAGAGGTGACAGTGGTGGCCATGAAGAAGACAGAGAAGGGGAGGGTCCTGTCAATCTGGGTCTTTATGCTGTTTGCCTTTATATTGGGATAGTAGTATCCGGCAAAGAACACCCCTCCTGACGCAATGAGCGAGAGTATGACTGTCAGGGTGTAGCTGTATATGGCGGGGTCTGATATTGCTACATTACCCAGGGCAATTGTTATGAAAACAGAGCCTGTGATTAGAGTGACTATGAATGCAATCATGGATGTAAAAAGAAGGATAGAGACATATTCCTGCGTGGTGGATCTGAACATCCCCCTCTTGAGGCTCCTGCCGAGCCCCTCGAAGTACACCATGTAGGGTTCAACAAATCCGCCAAAGAATCTCATCGCAATCCGCTGCAGCATGGAATCAGCTCTCACCGATAACAGTCATAACCCTTTCAGGGTTGGTATAGTAGGTGGAGATTACCCTAGCAACCTCACGGTAGTCAAATATCTCCTGTTTGTACATCCACTCAATTACGCTCTTTCTTCTTGCAAGCTCGTCTTTGAGTTCTGCCTCATCAAGGGCCTGCCTCTCGGCAACGCTCCTCATGACCACAGAGCTCTCCTCTGTCTTGAACTCGTCCTCACTGGGTTTCCAGCTGAAGATAGTACTGGTTGTTGGAACCTTATCCTTGATTCCTGTCACCTCGAGTATCTTGTCTGCACGCCTTACATACCTGTTGCCGAGCCTGGTGAGCGTAAGGAAGACTATGATGTTGATGTTCTCTATAAGCGAGGGTGGAAGAGATATGGGCGGGGTGGTCAGCCTGTCCACAAGCTGCGTAATAGAGGCTGCGTGTATGGTCGCCAGGGAGGGGTGCCCAGTCGCGATTTGCTGAAAGAGTACAAACGCCTCCTTGCCCCTTACCTCGCCCATGACTATGTAGTCAGGCCTCTGTCTCAGGGATGACTTCAGGAGGTCGAAGAGGGAGACCTCGCCCGCGCTGCCTTTAAGGGAGAGCGGAGTCCTTGCCACCTCGGGGACCCAGTGGGGGTGGGGGAGCCTCAGCTCCGGGGTGTCCTCTATCGAGACTATCTTCAGGTTGGGCCTGATGAAGAGCGAGAGTGTATTGAGCATCGATGTCTTTCCTGTAGCTGTCCCGCCGGATATCAGTATGGACTTGCCGTTGTCTATAGCCATCCACAGGTATGCGATTTGTGTGCTGTTCAGGGTTCCGTAGTTGAGCATGTGTACGGGTGTGAGAGGCTTCTCTGTGAACTTTCTTATGGTGAAGTTCGAGCCCTTTCTCGCTATGTCAGTCCCCAGGGTTGCCTGCATCCTGGAGCCGTCAGGAAGTGAGGCATCCAGAAGGGGTTCTGCTATCGAGATGCTCTTTCTGGCCCTCTGTGCCATCTTGACCACAAAGCTGTTGAGCTCTTCCTCTGTTTTAAAAACCACGTTTGTCTTCAGGGAACCCAGGCCAGGGTTCCTGTGATAGACATAGATTGGTATGTTTATTCCGTCACAGGAGATGTCCTCGATGTTGGGGTCGTTGAACATGGGCTCGACCTTGCCCAAGCCCACTATGTCCCTTTCCAGACAGTATCTTATACTGTCTATCTTTCCTGGATTCATATCCGGCTTCGTTTTCAGTATCTTATAGATCTCCTCCCTCAGAAGGTTCTTGGCCTTTATCTCACCCACCTTGAAGAAGTCTATGTCAAGCCTCTCCTCCAGGATTATTTTTGTGCTCTCTATGACCTCCATATCATACTGTGACATCTCGGGCTCTACCACATAGTACACGAGTTCCCCGAATTTTGGGTTCCATCTTATATCCGCATAGGCGTATACCCTCTCCCCGCGGGCAGGCTTCCTGGGGATGAGGGAATAGCTCATCTTAAAGTCTTTCAGGTCAGCTTCCTCGGGTTTCAAAGGGGGCGGGACGGCTGCAGAACCTGCATCTTCTGATATCTTTATCCCCTTTATCTTCTCCTTCTTCTCTTCACCAGGAGGCTGCCTGTATTTCTGGGGTGGTTGAACACCAGGGGGATAGAGCACGGGTGGTTGAGCACCAGGGTAGTGATAAGGCATAAACTGAACCATCCTATCGGTAGGTATGGGCCGCCCCAGCCTTCTCTCTCTTTTAAGGATGGTCAAATAGCCTTCCCTCATCCTTCTTGTAATCCTGGATGCCAAAGGGCTCTTCATTGCCGTCCCGACCATAATATCATCCAATTATAATTTGGTTCCCTCTCTTATATATCACGAATTCGCTGCCATGCATGGTGGAAAACCCTCCACTGAGAGAGAAGCTCTGGTTGATTCCAGAGAGCGGCAAGAACACGCTCCTGCCGCTCACAAAGCCCGTCAGGTTCAGGCCCTCCTGTGTCAGGTTTATCTCGTAGGGTTCGTTTCCCACTAACTTCGGGATGCTTATCCTGACTGTTGAGTTTACCTCCATCCTTTCAGAGAAACCTACTATCTTGGAGGCTATCCACTCACTCACCTCCTCGAGCTGATTCGCGGTGATGGATTCGCTGAAATAAAGCTCATAGGACCTGAACATGGAGAAGCATGCTATAAGGATTATCACCCCCATCATGAAGAGGAGCACCTGCTCAAAAACAATAGAAACCCCCTTTTTTCCCATATAGGTTTTTTGTATCTGTTATATAAAAAATCAGGACAGCGACATCGATGTCAGGTCACTCCAACAGTGATGTATATGGTTGTGAGGTCTCCGCCCTCGAACGGGTCCCTCGATTCCACCACGCTCTTATCAAAGGAAACCATGACATCATTGCCCCCAAACACCCTGCCACTGCATCCGGTGGACGGACAGAGAGCGATAATGTAGCCCTTTGGTGTGCTGCTCCTGAGCTCCCTGTACCTCATGCTTATGTTAAGATGGGTGTACATTTCATCAGAAGACCTGGAGAGCAGGATAATCCTGGGCTCGGTCTTTCCGTACTCCCCAATATAGTCCAGGCTGCTGGTTTCTATGGGAACGCTGCCCCCTTCTGTCATGATGGGCTGGCTCACATAGAAGTCCAGGATTATGGTATTGTTTACCTCGCTGTTAAACTCGCATCCCCGGACCTCCAGGATGCCCCTGGGTATCTCTATCCTGGCCTCCCCTGAACCGGTATTGGCAATATCCACAATCTTATCATTCAGTTCGAGCATGAAGCCCTCCATAAGCTCATAGTCAGTTATCGCAATCCTCTTCTCTATCATGGGCACTGCCCAGGTATAGGCCACACCTATCAGGGCAATGATTATCCCTGTTATAATGACCACAGAAATCATGCTTATTTGTGCCCTCATGATAAATAGTTTGCAGAACCGATATAAATCATTATGCCACTATGCAACCACCGAATGAATTCGGTGGTCTGCTGGTCAGACAGAGCACTGCCTGACGCTTTGCGTCAGAGCCGCAAGACTCCGCATCCATCTAGTACTGTCCCTTCCTGCCTTGAGTATGTTGAGGGAGGCAAGTATCGGTTAACTGATGGTTTTTTGGCTCGCTCAAGATAATGAACCAGAAGGCCAGAGGTCTGCCTGGCTATAGATATAAATAAAGAAGATAAAAAATTCAATCAATTTATCCAGCGCATGTCACAGTGCACTCAACTGCCTGCATCTCACCGGCCCTTGTGAAGGCGTACCTGCATACGGCTGGTCCCCCTGATGCGCATCCGGGATCCCTGAACGTAGTCTTGGCGAGCACACCGGGCTGTGCAGCTGCTATGCTGGCATCATCAAACGCTGCACCAGCACCAAAGGTACTGCCATCGGTCCTGACCACTGTGAGGTCACCACAATCCAGCGATGTTTCACCACCAAGGGCAGTGCATCCGTCCAGTCCGGTTATTGGCTGCGTTCCCATGTTGGTCACTGTTATAAACGCCGTTGTTCCAGCAATGCACAATCCGGGGTTCGACACTTGGATGGCCTTACCGGTGTAGGCGGTCATGTAGCCACCCAGGAATACGTATGCCGCACCTGCAAGGGATATCGTTATCAGCAACAGCACGATAATGGATATTATTGGCGTGATTCCTTTCATTTGATTTACCTCCCTATTATATTTATCTGAGCGGGTTTATAAAATACTTAGTATCTCTTGGCTCCTGCTGGAGCGCTTCCGAGGTAGATTCTCTTGAGCCTGTTGTCTATGCTCGATAGGTTGGCCAGAACGGCCTGACTGGTCTCCACAGACTTCTTGTTCTGATTCACGAGCTCGTTTATCTTTTCCACAAACGGGGTCATGACCTCCTTGGACATGCCCCCCACGCTCTCTTCAGTGGCCGTGGCCTTTAGCAGCTCCAGGAACTCATCCATCTTGTCCACGAGGCTTTTTATCTCTCCGGGAAGCCTTGATATCTCGCTCCTCAGCTCGCTGTCTGACTTCACCACGTCATCGATAATCCTCTGGTTGGATTTTATCAGCTCTATAATCTGCTCAATAAGCCTCTGTACCTCCGAGGTTGAGGATGATGACTCCAGCCTGCCCATTCTCTTCTCGAGTTTTCTTATGGGAGAAGCAGGTATAACCTCGTAGGTCTCTTCATACTCCATGGTATTATTTTGGTTACTTTATATATAAATCTTCAATCCGGTTTCCTGGTATCAAAATACCCTTCTAGAACCATAAACAAAGAGTAGTAGAAAGGATGGAACTAGTATTCAGGCATGCCGCCGGGCATGCCCCCGCCCGGGGGCATGGGCGGGCCGCCCCCGCCAGAAGAGCCTCCCGAGGATATCATGTCATCTATCCTGAGTATCATCTCAGCGGCCTCGCCCGCACTCTTTATGGCCTGGAGCTTTATCTTGAGCGGCTCTATAACCCCGGCCCGGATTGTGTCGTGAATCTTTCCTGTAAACACATCGAGCCCTGTGTTCACGAGCTTCTTGTCGTGCTCGGCCCTCAGGTTGGCGAGCTTGTCTATGGGGTCAAGGCCCGCATTCTCGGCCAGGGCCCTTGGTATCACCTCTATGGCCTCTGCAAAGGCATTTACAGCAAGCTGCTCCCTTCCCTGGAAGCTGTCCGCATACTTCCTGAGGTGCCTTGCCACTTCGATTTCTGTGGCCCCGCCTCCGGCAACAGCCTTCTTGAGCTCAAGGGCTGCAGCAACCCCCTTGACAGCGTCCTGCATGGCCCTCTCGACCTCATCGATTACGTGCTCTGTTCCTCCCCTTATCAGTATGGTCACTGCCTTGGGGGTCTTGCACTCCTCAACGAATATCATTTCGTCCCCTGCTACCTTTCTCTCTGCAACAATGCCCGCATATCCCAGGTCATCCTTGCCTAGTTCGTTGAGGTTTGTTACTATCTTTGCACCGGTTGCCCTTGAGAGTGCTTCCATGTCAGACTTCTTGACCCTCCTGGCTTCCAGGATGCCTGCATGAGAGAGGTAGTGCTGGGCACTGTCATCTATCCCCTTCAGGCAGAAGACAGCAGAGGCCCCGGACTTGGCTACCTTGTCCACCATATCCCTGAGCATCTTCTCCTCCTGCTCGAGGAACATCTGGAACTTGTCAGGGGAGTCGATGTTTATCTTGGCATCGCCCTCAAGACTCTTGACCTCGAGGGCACAGTCCACCAGGGCAATACTTGCCTTACCAACCTTCTTGGGCATGCCCGAGTGGACGACCTCCTTGTCTATAAGTATGCCGTTTATCAGCTGTGTGTCATTTATCGAGCCCCCTGCCTTCTTCTCTATCTTTATGTTGTCTGTGTCGAGCTCGAGGCTGCCTTCCTTTACCTCAGCAACCTTCTTTACAGCCCTGACCCCTATCTCGGCCAGCTCCCTGGAGGCCTTCTCAGCAGACTTGCCGGCCATGGCTGTCTCGGCAATCTTGAGCAGCATGTCCTCGTCCTTGATGTCCACATCCACTGCTATGTCATTGAGAATGCCCAGTGCCTTGGACTTGGCCATCCTGAACCCCTTGGTTATCACAGTGGGGTGTATCTCCTGGTCCAGCAGGCCCTCTGCCTTCTTGAGCAGCTCTCCTGCAAAGACAACCGCAGTGGTCGTGCCGTCACCAACAGCTTCGTCCTGGGTCTTGGCGACCTCCACCATCATCTTTGCAGAGGGGTGCTCTATCTGCATCTCATTGAGTATGGTCGCCCCGTCATTCGTTATGACCACGTCTCCCAGGGAGTCCACAAGCATCTTGTCCATTCCCTTGGGGCCAAGTGTGGTCTTGACTGTATCCGCAACAGCCCTTGCTGCTGCTATGTTCATCCTCTGGGCATCCTTGCCCCTGCTCCTCAGAGTTCCCTCTGGGAGTATCAGTATCGGCTGTCCGCCAGCCTGTGCCATTCCGTTTGTCATTCAAATCACCTCTTTTATATGAAACCGT
>DAOVGQ010000062.1 GCA_030672315.1 Candidatus Aenigmatarchaeota archaeon
TCATAGAGCGGCCAGGCCCCTGTCCTGATGGCAAGGTCTCCCACTGCAATTGTTTTTGATGCTTCGAATCCCCATCCGGTGGGGCAGGGTGCCAGGAGGTCTATGAACTTGGGCCCCGGGATAGAGGCTGCCTTCTGGAGCTTCCTCATGTAGTCCATGGCATTGGAGACGCAGGCCTGGGCAACATAGGGGGCCCCGTGGGCCGCTATTATCTTGGCCATGGGCTTCCTCATGAGGATGTTGGCAGAACCGGCCTTGTTCAGGGGGGTCGTGGTGGTGTAGGCCCCGTAGGGGGTTGCCGAGCTCATCTGGACTCCTGTGTTGGAGAAGGAGTGATTATTGTAACAGCAGAAAATAAAGTCGTCCCCTCTTGCCACTGCCCCTGAGAGGGCCTGGAACCCTATGTCATAGGTTGCCCCGTCGCCGACAAAGCAGAGGACGTTCACGCCCCTGTTCCTTCCCAGCTGCTCAAGGGCGGCCCTTATGCCTGTTGCAGCAGCTGCAGCATTCTCAATTGCCACATGGAGCCAGGGAACCCTTGTGGGCATGTGCGGGAAGGTCGTGAAAAGGGTCATGCAGCCCGAGGCATTGATAACAATGGTTTTCTTGCCCAGGGCCTTGAGGGCAAGCTTGAGGCCCAGGGCGCCCGGGCACCCTGAACAGAGCGGTGCCCCACCTGCCACAAGCTCCTCTGTAGGAACATCCCTTATGGTCTTTATGGTTTTCATGGCGGCTCCTGAAAAGACCCCGGCTACTCTATAATAAGCGCAGAGGAGGCCCTGAGGTTGTTGACCTTGTTCTCAACCTCCCTTATCATCTCCACTATGGGCTTCACATCCACCCTCTCGAGGTGCTGCTCGATATACTGGCTCTTCTGCTTGAGAGACTCCATGTCCCTCCTTATGTTTGAGATGTCAAGGCCTTCAACATGCTCCTTGGCCTGCGCGGCCTCTCCCATCTTTTCCTTGAGCGTCTTTATCTCAACATTAAAGCTCTCTACCAGGTCATCTGTCCTTTTCTCGGATTCCCTTATGCTGCTGTTCATCTTCTCGAACTGGTTGTATATCTCCTGGGTGAGGCCCTGGAAGTCTATATTTTCTGTCCTCGCTTCAAGGGACCTGAGTTCTGACTTCATGTCATCGAGATTCTTGAGACGCTGCTTGATATCGTTTATCTCCCTGGCCATCTGGGAACACTCCTGGCCCTGCCTGGCAACATCCAGCTTTATGTTGTTTATCTCCTTGAAGCTGCTCTCTATCTTCTTTGCCATATCAGGGTCCCCTGTAGGGATCCTTACTGTCTTGATTACAGGGACCTCCTTGATTACGGGGACCTTGACTTCCTTGATTTTCTCCCTGATTACAGGGACCTTGACTTCCCTGATTTTCTCCCTGATTACAGGGATAATCTTTATCCTTTCCCTGATGACATGGACATCCTTGATTCTCTCTTTGGCTGCTGGGGGTTTGGCTTCCCCCTTGGCCGCTGTCTTGGTCTTCACACCCCTGGGTGCCTTGGAAGGTTTGGATTTCATCAGAAGGGGGGGCCTGGGGGGCTCTTTCCCTTCCTTCCCGACAAGCTTGTCTGCTGGTTGGGGAAGGTCGGGCTCCTTATCCCTCTCTCCCAGGATGCTCTTCTTTATAGAATCAAGGCCCGGGCCCTCCTCACCCCTCAGCGGCCTGGGTGGCGGGGGCATGGGAGGAAGGGCCTTCCCAATCAGCTTGCTCTTCTCCTTGGTTATCTTCTCAAGCTCACTGGTGCTGGCGCCGAAGATCTTGTCAAAGTCTTTCTTGGATATTTTCTTCTCCCTGAGCTGCCTTCTGAGGCGGTTTATGTTGCCCCTTATCTCCCTCTCATTCTTGTTCAAATCAGAAAGGCTGGCCATTACTTAATATATGCCGGGGCGCCTTAAAAAATACAGTGCTTTGTCGCCTGCCTATCAACCATAGAGTGAGAAATCGAGCTCTTTAGCAGCTTTAAGAAAAACGCCAAACTCTTTCTTGCTCCAATATTCTATTTTATGAGGATATACAACCAAGAGAGCCTTTCTTCCTTTCTCCAGATTGGTTTTTTCGCGAAATTCTTTGGGAACATAGATTCTTCTCTTGCTTATCTTTTTGCTGTGTTTTGTGGACACCCTCCCCCAACAGGGTTCTACTTTTATGTATTTATAACTACTATTCCCGATGCGTTCTTCAGCTGGAGAGAGATTGACCCTGTCGATTTCGTGCTCATTGAACATGACCGCAACCTTACCCAGACACACTGTACCGTTTGTTGCTATCTTGTATTCCTTCCGCATATTGAAATAAGGGTCCATGAAGACCACCCTGATCTTGCCAGTAACCTATTAGACCTTATAGTATTAGAAGGGTTGGGGGGCTACCTGCCCTCTTCTTCCTCTTCCTTGACCCTCTCCTCGACCTCTTCCTTGATTCCGAGGGTCTCCACCATTTCCTTGTAGCGGTTCCTGATGGTTACCTCTGTGACGCCTATGGCGTCTGCGACCTCCCTCTGGGTCTTCTTCTCGCCCTCGAGCACAGCAGATATGTAGAGGGCAGCCGCTGCCACACCTATGGGTCCCTTTCCAGAGGTCACGTCAGACTTGGTTGCCTCGTTCAGGACATCGACTGCACGGACCTGGACCCTCTCGGAGAGACCGAGCAGGCTTCCGAACCTGGGGATGTAGTCCTGGGCCTTTGCAGGAAGAATCCTTATCCTAAGCTTCCTGGATATGTATCTGTAGGTCTTGCCTATGTCTCTCCTGTTTATCCCGGATGCCTTGGATATCTCATCCAGGGTTCTGGGGGCCCCTTCCTCCCTGCAGGTTGTATAAAGGAGTGCTGCAATTATGCTTTCAGTGGACCTTCCCCTCACCAGCCCCCTGTTCACTGCGTGCTGGTAGAGCTTTGCCACCCTTTCATGAACAGCACGGGAGAGATGAAGGTAAGAGATAAGCCTCTGGAGTTCTGAGAATGCGAAAGAGAGGTTCCTGTCCTTGGATTTTATGAGCCTCTTGTGCCATTTGGTGAGCCTGTAGTACTGGGCCCTCTTCCTGCTCGAGACCTTGAAGAGCTCCCCGCGGCCCTTTCCGATTTCAGTGGTGATGCCCTCATCGTGCTTTGTCGGTGTCAGGGCAGCACCTGTCCTCACCCTCTTGGACCTCTGGTCCTCGTCAAAGGCACGCCACTCCTGGCTGAAGTCTATCATGGATTCCTTGAGAACAGCGCCGCAGTTCTCGCAGACAGACTCTCCCCTTATGTGATCATACCTGATATGAGTAGAGCCACACTCAGGACATCTCTGAATGCCCTTCTTCTCCTGACGGCTGTTTTCCTCGAGCATAAATCACCGATTGTTACCATCTTTTAGTGACACCCAAAAAGGGCAATAATATATATAAATTTTACCCCTTTATAAAGATTTCGGTGCCTGGATATATTGTTAGAGTTACTATTGCCAGGTGAGTAATTAACTAAGGAATTGCATAGCTTCCTTATAAAGGTAACCCATAGGCTTATAAGCACTGTCAGGCAAACCCCTTCAGGCCGGTATCCTTTCCTTCCCGACTTGGTTATAGCCTAATCCCCCAGAGGAGGCAGTCACTTAGGGGAAGGTCGGGTAATATCGCCCATTCTCATGCCGTAGAGGGCCTTCTTCATTCTCCTCTCCTTGTGGTGGGCTGCCCAGTAGTAGGCCTCGTCCCTCGTTCCCTTGGTTATAAGGAATATCACCTTCCCCACCATCTGCCGGCCCACGCGGCCGCGGCGCTGTATCGAGCGGATGCCTGAAGGGACAGGCTCATAGAACACAGCAAGGTCCATGGCAGGGATGTCCAGACCTTCCTCACCTATCGATGTGCAGGCAAGCACATTATGCAGGCCCTTGGAGAAGTCCCTGATTCTCTTGGCCTGCTCCCTCTGGGTCATGCCCTCCCGCTGCCCGACAAATTCAACCGGCCTAGCACCCTGAACCTGTTTAAGGGATGAAACAATCTCCCTGACAGATTCCCTGTAGTTGGCAAAGACTATTATCCTGCTCTGGGAATTATCCCTGAGCTGCTGGCTGACAACGGTCAGGAGCCTGGCCACCTTGGGGTGCCTGGCACCCTCCCCGTGCAGGCTGTGGGTGAGGAACATGGCATCGGATATCTCCCTGTTGTTGACCAGGGCCTTGTCTGCCCTGCTCCTGCCTGTCCTGACCTTTCTCCAGTAGGCCTCCAGGACCCCTATTCCCTGGGTCTCGAGCATGGTGAGGGCATGCTCCAGTTTGATAGCCTGGCTGGCCAGGAACATTCCGATAAAGGCTTTTTTACCTGTACCTTGGGTACGGCCCTGCTTTATTCCCATGGCGAGCCTGCTCTGGAGCTCCAGGAGCTGCTTCCTGCTTACATATCCCCTCCCCAAGTATCCCATCTTTCTGAGGCTCCCCACCTTCTGATTGAATACCTCTGTTATTAAGCTGCCTATCTTCCTGAACCTCTCCGGGAGTTCCACATGAATCCACCTTGTCTCCCTGTCCATGACATAGGGCGACACGTCCTGCTCCTCCTCTGTCCTGATTTCTACTGCCTCGAGGCCGGTGTTCTTCATGATCTCCCTTATCTTGGAAAGGTCGCTGCCCGGGGATGCGGTGAGGCCGAGTATCCGCTGGTTGCGGGCCTGCTCCCTGTATTTCCTGGCCACGTAGGGGTATGCATACAGGCCCACTGAATGGTGGGTCTCATCTATGACAAGGAGGGAGAAGTCCTCGAGGTCCAGCAGGTCATGCCTCAAATCGTTCTTGACGGTCTGGGGTGTTGCAAAGATTATCCTTACTATCCTGTCCTGGTAAACCCTCTGCCTTTCAGGCGGCTTCATGGTCCCCATGACCACAGAGAGCTCAACATCCTCGAGGTTTATATATTTCATAAAGGTCTTGTAGTGCTGGCTCACTAGGGGCCTTGTGGGGGCAAGGACCATGGCCCTGGAATCCGGAAACCTCTCCAGAATGTGGGCTGCCAGAAGAACCGCTATGTTGGTCTTTCCCAGGCCTGTGGGCAGGACGCACAGGGTGTTCCTCTTGAGGGCCTTCCTGAGTATGGCTGCCTGGTATTCCCTGTCCTCCATGGTGCCTGGCTTTATCAGGCCGTGCTCGACATAAGCCCTGTCCTGGGTCATATTTAACTAACTGTATGACAATATATAAAACATGTGATGGGTGTTGGTTGCCATGCCAGGATACGAGATGTCAGGCAAGAAGCTTGTGGGAATTGTAGAGGAGGTTGAGGTCACAGGCAGGGAGAATATAAAGACCCTGGCTGTTTTTGACAGCGGGGCCAGGATGACCTCTATAGATGTCAGGCTCGCTGCCCAGGCCCAGCTTGGTCCCATAGTGAAGACCACCAAGATAACCAACCCCTCCCTCAGGGGCCAGGTGAGGAGGCCTGTTGTGGAGGCCAGGATAAAGATTCATGGGAAGGTCTTTGACGCCCTGGCCAACATCCAGGACAGGGAGCACATGACTTTCCCGGTAATAATAGGTAGAAATATCATATCAGGGAACTTTATAATAGACACCAAGAAAAACATTGACCTCTACAACAAGGAGAGGCATGCTCGAGGAAAGCAGGCTTAG
>DAOVGQ010000031.1 GCA_030672315.1 Candidatus Aenigmatarchaeota archaeon
CTATAATTGCGACCCAGGCATCTGACCTCCATTCCTCCTTCTTGACAGGGGTGATTCCCCTTATCACTGAGCTGGCCTTTCCGGCGAACTGGAGGGGAATCCTCAGCTCGACCTCGACCCTCTCCATGCTTATCGGAAGAACCTCCTGTATCCTGGAGAACACGTCCTCGACCTGGTCTGAGGCCCTCTTGAATGGGTCCACATGGACCTTGGCCTCCTCCATGGCATTGAGAATCCTCTGGGGTGGGTGGGGAAGGTTGGTCTTGGGATCCATACCCTGCTTGGATATTATGTCAGCAATCTGCTTCCTCCTCTCCTCAACGAGCCTCCTTCGATGTTCAGTGGTTACCTGGATATCTCCCTGCCTGATTATAACCTCGGCAATCCCCCAGAGGTCTGTTGTATTGAAGGCCTTCTGCAGGTCCTCCTCGGATGCCCGCTCGCCCCTTCCGGCGTCCTTGAACACCCCCCTGACAGCCAGCACATTCTCCAGGGAGACGTCCCTGCCCTTCCTGAAGTCCAGGGCTAGTTCAGGGTCGACCATGAGCTCGAAATGAATGCCCGACCTCTCAATCCTTGCTATAACTGCATCCTCTACAGAAACCATTGTATCACTCCTCAGCAAAACTCTAGAATCAGCCCTTCTTTGATTCCTTGAGTGAAACCCTCTCTATCTTGCCCTTGGTGACATAGACTGCCTCGATGTTCTCGGTCCTGGCGTCCCTTTCGCCTGCCTTCAGGGCCTTCACCAGCATCTGGGCGCCTGCCTTGATGTCCATGCCCTCCTTCCATCCTGATAGGGCCTTCCTTGCCTTGTCAGCACCCCTTCCGATGACCTGCGCGTTCCATTCTATCATGGTCCCCGAGGGTTCGGTCTCGAACAGCTTGGGTCCTGTCTTGTCCACGCCTCCGATAAGGAGACCCACACCGTAGGGCCTGACCCCGGCGTACTGCGTGACAAGGTGTTTCCTGTCTGAGACAGCCTTTGTCAGAGAACTGACTGATATGGGTTCACCGTATGTTATCATGTTGATCTGTGCCTTCACCCTTGCCAGGTCTATAAGGTTCCTGGCATCGGCCAGGGAGCCGGCGCTGACTGCGGCCACGCTCTCATCAATCTCATATATCTTCTTGTACGAGTGCGTCACGGCAAGCGGTGAGGGTGTCCGGACAGAACCCAAGAGCACACCGTCCTTGAGCTTAATACCAAGTGAGGTGGTGCCGTTCTTTACCATCTGCCTGGCGTATTCCACCTGCAAGAGCCTCCCGTCAGGGGAGAACACGACGATGGTCCTGTCATAGGCCATGTAGTTCTGCGGAATGGGCTGTGCCATAAATCCTCCTAGTTAAGTTTTAAGCTTCATAAACTGTTCCGGTATTAACAGTTAATAGAGATTTCTGATATATAAGCTTTAAGGACTTGTAAAAATCCATTGCATAAGCAGGATGTGAGCATACCAGAGCTATAGATGCTATTGGGCTGTGGAAGGCTGGAGCTGGTTGCCGGGGTTGATTTAAGGGTTTTGCATTAGAATTTTTCCGTTCACAAAATCAGTGTTTCTTGGTTAGCATAAGCAGGAGTGGAACGAGCTCTGTCCCTGACATCTTGAGGGAGCCCCTCTTCACTGAGTATTCATTGAAGGCCTTGACCTCATCAGGCTTTATGCCGTCCCCTGAGATTACGATTGGAACAGGGTCCCTGGTGTGCTCGTAACCCTTATATTCTGAAAGCGGCAGGCTCACTGTCCTGTGGTCACAGGTCACCACGATGCAGGTCTCCTCAAGGTTTATGCCCTCCAGGAGCTTCCCTATTTCCTTGTCAATCTTCTCTATGAACTCGGCCTTGCCTGACCTGTTCCTGTCATGGGCGAGTATGTCTGTCCCGTTGATATGCAGGAAAATAAAGTCATACTTCTTGAGGGCCTTAACAGTGGCCTCTCTCTTGCTGGCCAGGTTGGTGTCAGGCATTCCAGTTGCGCCCTTAACCTCTATGACATCCATGCCCAGGAACCTTGCCACGCCCTTGGCCACATTGACCCCGGCCACGCAGCACCCCCTGAGCCCGAACATCTCCTCAAATCCCTTGGTCTCCCTCTTCATGCCGAGGTTCCTGAACAGAATGGTATTGGCCGGAAGCTCCCGCCTCCTGTTGACAGGCTCCCTCGAGAGAATTCTGTTTGCCCTGTAAACGAACCTGTTGAGCACCGAGGCTGTGAACCTGGCCTGGGGATTCCTGGCAGTCACCTGGGAAAGCGGAACCCCTGTCTTCATGGGGTCGTTGGGCCTGACCCTGTCAGAGAGCCCGGGTCCTGATGCAATAATAATAACCCTGTGACCAGTGGATTTGATTACAGTAAATCCCACACCGTCTATCTCCATTCCGTCCAGCTTTTCAGCAAGCCCCCTGAGGCCGGTCTCGTCCCTGCCTGCCCTCCTGTCTTTAACATTGCCCCTGGAGTCCAGGGTTGCGAAGTTTCCCCTTATGCAGAGGTCCTTCTTTCCAGGGAGGATGTTCACCCCAAGGGCCTCTATATACCCACGACCGGGATAGTCATCCTTGGAGTAGCAGCTTAGAAGCGTCAGGAACCCGACATCGGAGTTGACATTCTTCTTGTAGCCCAGGTCTAGCAGGCCGTTCTTGCCTGCAGCAGACAGCGAGTCTATGTTGGGCTTGTGGGCAACCTGGAGGGGTGTGTTATCCCCACGGTCCCCTGCTCCGTCAAGAACAACAAGAAGGTACTTCATGTATTATACTTGGTGTCTGGATATTAAAATCTGAAGTCTGGCGTGGCTGAAGGTTTATAAAAAAATCCTGCAAATATTCACAATGGCCAAGGATTATTCATCAATGACCGTGAAGGAGCTCGAGGAGGAGGTTGGGGAGATACTCAAGGGGCAGCTCCATCAGGACGACCTCTTCAGGCTCGCCGTGCTTGTGGGCCAGCTTGATCTGGCCAAGTTCATCTACCATGACAAGAAGCACCAGCCCGATACAAGGTTCGTGAGAAGCGTGCCCAAGTCAGGTGAGACAGCAGCCTATGGCCAGGCCCTTGTGCAGCTTCTCCTCCTGATGAAGGCAAGGGATATGGACTTCAGCAGGGTCTTCAGGTATGCAATAGAGCACATGAAGGATGATGAGTACAAGGCGCGAAAGCCTTCAGATGAGAACGGGGTGAGCGGGCGTCCAGTGGCCGGCGGAAGGGTTAGTGGGACAGCATACGTTGTATCCGGGGACAACCCAATCGAGCAGGCCCCGCCTGAAAGTATAATAGTCATGGAGCATGCTGATTCTGAAGCAACGGGGTACCTCGGCAGGGCCAGGGCTGTGGTGACAGACCAGGGGGGCAGGCTCTCCCACCTTGCAATCCTGGCCAGGGAGAAGGGCCTGCCCGCTGTTGTAGGGACAGGCAACGCAACCAGCCTCATAAGAACAGGGGACACCATACTGGTCGATGCCGACAAGGGTACTGTGACAAAGGCTGTCTGACATCACCTTCAAGTACCAGAAGTGACCTCAACTGAAGAGACCCACCGCATAGATGTATTCCAGGTCCCTGCCAGAATTGTTCCTGATGTTATGCTTTACACCTTCCCTAATGAAATGGGCCTCCCCCTCATTTAGTTCAATCGCCCCGTCTCCCTTAAACAGGCTGGCTGTTCCGTTTAATACAATTATTAGTTCCTCTCTTTTCTCTGTTGTGTGCTCACCCACCTCTTCTCCAGGAGAAAGGATTACCCTGCAGGCCTTTAACAGCCTGCTGTGGGGAGGCTCAATCAGGGAGCTTATCTCCATAAATAGATTTGGCGTTCCTGATATTTAATGCTTGGTTTAATAATAAAAGCCCCGGGAGGGATTTCCTGAACTAACTGACTTTGCGGCAGCATTCTTTTCGCGAACGTTTTTGGACGTTTACCCTGTCCAAAAAGGTTCAGTCGAACCCTCGACCTATTGCTTTCCCGCCCAGTTACGAGGCTTACGAGACATCTTGTCTAATCGCTCTACCCAACTGAGCTACCGAGGCTTGTTGTGATAATAGACAGGGTTTTGATTTAAATACCTGTGTCAGAATATACAAAGCAGTTGTCCGACCTTCCCTTATACGGCGGGTCGGGAAGGAAAGGTAATGGGGCCATGGTGTAGCTTGGTCTAGCATTGCGGCTTTGGGAGAACCCTTTTTCAGAAAAGCGTTCACGGAAAAGGAGCTTCGCTTCACTGCGTTCCGCTCGCTTCCGAAAGAAATGGGTTTATGAAGAGCCGCCGACCCCGGTTCAAAATAAGCCTTTTTCAAGTGCGCTGCTCGGCTGGTGCCTCGCAGACACCTCCAGCAAAGCTGAAGGAAAAGGCTTAAGCCAAAAGGAGGTGGTCTCCGAAACTCCGACCACCTTCCGGCTATATGAGAGTCCGGGTGGCCCCATTATTTAAATAAGGCTTTACAATTATTAACAAGTGATTTTATGGCCACAGGAGCAAAGGACTGTATATTCTGCGGGATAGTCAAGGGGACTATAAAGTCCAAGAAGGTCTACCAGGACAGGTGGACAACTGCCTTTCTTGACATCAACCCCAGGAACCCCGGGCACACCCTGGTTGTAACAAACAAGCACCACGAGACCATTATGGACCTCCCTGAAGAGGAGGCAGGCCACCTCTTCAAGGCAGTAAGGAAGGTCTCAATAGGCATAGTCAGGGGGACAGAAGCTGACGGCGTGTCCATCTCCCAGAGCAGCGGGGCCTCGGCAGGCCAGCTCATAAAGCACATCCACTTCCATGTGATTCCCAGGTTTTCCAGTGAGGATGCGGTAAGCCTCGAGGGTATACTGCCTGTCAAGAAGATGCTAGAAAGACAG
>DAOVGQ010000038.1 GCA_030672315.1 Candidatus Aenigmatarchaeota archaeon
CCCGGGCTTCACATGTCAAAAACCAGGCCGGACCAGGAAAAATCCCCCGGGCCAAACCCCTTACCTGTCATGGAATCGAAATACTCACAGAAACCGGATTTCCTTATCAACTCAATGCTCCTCTTCTTCAATTCACTGCTAACATCATCATATCCGTAATTCTCAAGCCCCTTGACAACAAACCAGTTGATGTTTATCCAGGTGCTCCCGCGCCAGTATCCAGCCGGGTCAAAATTAACATTGTCTGCAGAGACCGTGGGAACAGGATATCTCAACCAGAACATCTTCTCGTTAAGGAGATACCTCTCGACTAGATCCCTGACCTGTTTTCTTGCAGGTACCCCTGCAAAAAGGGGAAGGAAGATTGAGGAATCCCTTACACTGGAGACACGATTGCCCAGGCCATAAAGAGAATGGAACAGCCCTGTTTCTTTCTCATACATTTCCTGCTTGAAAGACCTGGTTACCCTTGGAATAAGCTTCTCATAGTATCCTCGGTGCCCGGACCTGGCGGCCCTGCAGAGAAAGAGCATGGATTTCAGGTTTCTTAAATAAACCGAGTTGAACAGGAGAGACTTCACATTGAACCTGTTTGTTTTCAGGAATCTCCCTGCATCCAGACCTGTCCCGACATATTCAGAGAGCAGGCTTAATTTCACCTCCATAAGCTCTTCTCTGGAGGGGGTTTTCAGGCCATATATCTCATCCCATACGACAAAATCATCCTCGCCGGATTCCCAGGGGTGGATTATTGAAACCAGGCCTGAGGACGACCTTTCCCTGTGGAACCACTGGTAGTATCTGTGCAGGCCTTCAAGGACCTCCCTTACAAAACCAGCACCCCCATCCTTTCTGAATATCCTCTCCACTGCATATGCAATCATCGGCGGCTGGGTTAACGAGGATGTGTCTTTCTTGGTCCCCCAGTTCAGTCTATGTTTCACTGGCTCTGTCCGGTAAATCATATGGGGAACCATCCCATTATCCCACTGGCCGCTGAGAAGGGACCTTATCTCATCCTTTGCATAACCAATGTCAAAATGGGTATAGATTATTGCATGGAAGCAGCTGTCCCACAGCCACTGGTGCGGATAGACCCTGGAAGACGGCACGGTGTAGCGGAACCTCCCCGATGACCTCTGGTTCGATTTCAGTATCTTTATATAACTATCTGCAAGCTTCATGATTGTTGTTTATCGCGAAAAGGATATATTAATTACACAAACCCCTCAAGTCTCTTGAGGGCCTGGAGCCTCTCCCTGCTGCCCAGCTTGGCCTGCTCTATTCCTGTCCTTAAGACTTCAATGGATTTATCCATCGTAGGTTTATCCAATTTATAAGGGACTCCGTCCTTGCCCCCGTGGGCAAAGGAGAACTTAACAGGATCCTGCCAGCTGGCCGGCTTGCCATACACAAGGTCAGATATCAGGGCAAGGGCCCTGACGGTCTTTGGCCCTACGCCACCTATGGACAAGAACTCTTCATAGTCACTTGGCTGGAGCTCATGTGCCCTCTGGAGGATCTCCAGGTTCCTCTTGTCCATGTTGATTATGTAGTGGCTCCTGGGCATGTGCAGCTTTTTAATCTGGTCTGCAAAGTCCGCCAGGGTGGACTGGCCTGTCAGGTGCCTCCGCAGCCTTGCAGGATTATCCCTTATCATATCAACAGAGACCTCCCTGGCCTCATCGCTATCATTTGCCACCATGTTGAGAACGTTCTTTTCCTTTCTGTCGCACACTATCCCTTCATGCGGCTCATTAACAAAGCTCTTGACACCCTCGGACAGCCAGTGATACCTTCTTGCATAGCGGTTTTTTGAGTTTAATCCTTGTTGTATAACAACCCATTTCCCGTCCTCTGAAGCAAGGAAGCTATGATGGTATAAATTATAACCTGCTTGGATGCAGGTTGAATCTACTTTGGCCGCCATCCTGCTGGCATATTTCAGCCCTTCTATCTTCCTTGAGGACAGTGAAAAGGCATCACCCAGACCCTCCAGCTCCCTTTGAGTCTTTCTTGAGGCCCTACCCTTTCCACCCAGGACAGCAATACCCAAATCCTCTGGCTTTATTGCAGTCTTCATGGCCCCCAGAACAGTGGTGGTAACACCCGAGCTGTGCCAGTCGAATCCTAGCACACAACCAAAGGCCTGAAACCAAACAGGGTCTGAAACCCTTTTCAGGAATTCGTCCCTGGAGTATTCATGGATTATCACCTCTGTTATGGCCCCTGAAAGCTTCGTCATCCTGTCAAAGAGCCATCTCGGGCATTTCCCATAGTGCAACGGCAGGTCAGCCACTCCTGTCTTCCTCATAAACAAATCTTGCCGAGAAGAAACTTAAACCTGAGGATAGGACATTTCCGTTTTCCGATAAATAATCCGCATATTGTAAAACCTATTTGCCCTGCTGCGACTCTAGGAAGACATGCTTGATATCAGAGGCCTCCTTCTTGTGCCTCGGCCACCTCAGGCCCTTCCTGAGCATGACCAGCCTCTTCCTTGGTCCTGGGACAGAGCCCTCTATAACAAGGTAGTCGCCCTTTAACAGGCCGTATCCTATCCAGCCCCCCTCGGGGCTGAGGCCGTCAGAACCAATCTTCAGGACCCTCTTGTTATATTCTGTCCTGGTCTGGAAGCCGTGCTGGCCTGCCATGGCAATCTTTCCTGGCAGGACCCTGGCAACACCCCTTGCCCCGATGACACCTCCATGACGTCTCTTCTTCTCGTGCTTCCTGGGCCTCACCTTGACCCCGAACCTTTTCACAGGACCCATCCAGCCCTGGCCAGTGGTCACGGCCCTGGTATCTATCCAGTCACCCTCCTTGAGAACGTCACTTGCACGAATTTCCTTGTCCAGGTTGTCCTTGGCATACTGCCACTTGGCAGAGACATCATCACCACCCAGCTGGAGCTCAAAGACCTCGGGCTTCTTCTTGGCCAGTGCGGTCTTCCTGGGCGTGGTGTGAACAATCAGCCTGACATCAGAGAGCTTGTCAGCCTGCCCGTCGACGAGCTTTATCCCTGATTCAGGGTCTGTCTTATGGGGAATCTTGAGCCTTCTGTCAAGGTCTTTGTTCAGGTTCTGGGCCCATATTGTATGAAGGTTCCTGAGGCCATAGGGAGTCTTCATGTAGGTCTTTATGGCACAGACAACCAGGCTGGGGCACTCCAGGACGGTTGCTGCCTTGACTATCTCCTGGCCCTCGGTTGCAGAGCCCTTGGTGTTGTCAACATAGGCGACCCTTGTCATGCCGGCCTTGTAGCCCGCGAACCCTGCAGGCCCTGGTAAGGCCGTGGGAGAGGGATTCCCCATTCTGGGATAAATCCTCCTGGCCCTCTTCCTGGGCCAGTGTGCCCTTGAACCTGCAACAGGTTTGTGACTCTTGGCCATTTCCTTCACCTTAGCTGCTTAATTTGGTAAGTATGCAAAATCCGTCCCTTCGTACCCTCAGGGGCACAGGGGACGGCAGGCACTCTTCACCTTTTCTTTCCTGTCCTCTTTGGGGATATCGAACCCACCTTCTTGCCGGGTGGTGCGTGCCTTGAAACGGTCTTGTGCTTTCCAAGACCACCGTAACCCGAACCGAACGGGTGGTCGTAGGCGTTCATGGCAACGCCCGATGTCCTTGGGTAGAGTTTGCCCCTCCTGTGCATGGCATGCCACTTTTTTCCGGCCTTTATCCAGGGCTTCTCGTTCCTGCCCTCACCTGCCGGAATACCCACAGTCACCCTGCAGGAGGGGTGAAGGGATTTCTTCTTCTTGGAGGGAAGCTGTATGATGCATTCCCTGCCGGATTTTGAGACCAGGGTGGCAGCTGAGCCCGCTGTCCTGCAGAGCTTGGGCCCTGAATTGGGATAGGTCTCTATGGCAAACATCTTGGTCCCCTCGGCAAGCTGTGAGACCTGGTTAACGAAGTTGTGCACAGGGTCCCCCACTCTTATACCCTCTGGAGCGATTATGTATCCCCGGCTGTTGTCAGCGTACTCCACCTCGGCCAGGGGTGCATCCCTGAGCTTGTGGTTGACTATGTCGATGACAACACCCTCCAGGTTCCTGTACTCCACCATGGGCCTGAAGGCATAGTTCGGGACCCTGTAGGTGTGGCTTCCCTTTCCCCTTCTCTGAGAGATTATTCGCTTCCCCATACAATCACCTTAGAGCATTCCCATCCTCGATGCAATGTCTGCTGCCGAGTTGTCCGGGTGGAGCTTCACAAAGGCCTTCTTCTGACCCTTGGTTGTTATCATTGTCGAGACCTTGACCACCCTGACATCGAAGTTCTTTTCCACAGCCTCCTTGATGTCCTCCTTGGAGGCCTTGGAGTTTACTATGAAGACCAGCTTGTTCTCGAGCTCTACCATGTTCATGCTCTTCTCCGCAAGCTGCGTATACATCAGGACCTTCCAGGGGTCGGTGAACCTTTTCATGCCAGCTCCTCCATCTTCTTGAGGGCACCCTCTGTCCAGATGCAGAGCCTTCCTGGCTCTGCTCCCGGGGCAAGCATCTCCACACCGAGGTCTCCGACCTCGCAGACCTCAAGGCCGGCCAGGTTCCGGACTGCCCTTACAAAGCCCCTGTCCTCGGATATAATGAAAAGCATTCCTCTCCTCTTCCTGTACCACCTTCCTCTCATGGTCCCCTTACCAGCACGGTGCTTCCTCTCTCCAAGCCTCTCGAGCCCATCCAGGAGGCCCAGGTTGTCCAGGACCTGCTTGACATCCTTAAGGACGGTCAGCCCCTGGAGCTTGTCCTCCACCACAAGGGGGATGTGCTTCACATACTCCACCCTCTGCCTCTTCTCAACCCAG
>DAOVGQ010000039.1 GCA_030672315.1 Candidatus Aenigmatarchaeota archaeon
GTTGCTGGCATCCAGGACATCAGAGCTCTGTTTGGTGTCCAGACCCAGGTTCATGTAGATATGGGTGGATGTGTTTCCCAGGGCAGGATATGAAACCAGTGAGGGGTGCTGGTCTATGTAAATCATGCCTATACCGAGCTCTCTGACCTCCCTGAATATCAGGTCCACCACAGTTTCGGTCCCCAGCTTCCTGGCCTTCTCCCTGTTGAGGACGTGGTGCGCCTCCTCAAGGATTATCGCGCCTATAAGCCTCTCCTTGTTCCCGCTCTCTATCAGCCAGTCCCTTATCCACTGGAGGAGTATCTCTATGAAGAAGGTCTTGTCATTGGTGTCCAGGCTCTCGAGTTCCAGTATGGTTATCCTACCCCTCTTGAAGAAGTCGCTCGGAAGAATCCCCTGGTTGCAGTCAAAGACCTCACCCAGCTCCTTGAAGCACAGGCTTTCCAGTGGTCGGTCTGCTGTTGCGAGCCAGTTCCTCTCCCTGGCAGCCAGCCTTTCCTGGCTGTAGTCAGAAAGCCACTTCTTTATGTCCGCGAGCCTGGGCTCCTCGTTCTCTGATACTATGCTGTCCAGGGCCTTCAATATGACGTGCCTTCCACCGCCTAGGAGCCAGTAGGCGTGGTCGAATATCTGGGCGAACTCCTTAATCCACTGGGACATCAGGACCCCCGGAGGCGGCCTCAGGGGATTGAACCTGAATGGCGCGACATTCCTGCCTATGGTGAATATCTGTATCCTGTCCCTCAGGGATGTTGAGAGCAGGTCCTTGTAGTTCCTCTTGGAGAAGTCAAAGACAAGAACAGGAACGCCCCTGTCAGAGAGCTCCCTTATCATATCATAGGCCAGGTTGGTCTTGCCGTAACCGGATGAGCCGAATATCCCCATGTGCATGAGAAGGCTCTCCTTCTTCATTCTCATGGGATAGAGCCTCTTCCGTCCGTAGAGAACCGTTCCCAGCCTGAAATCCCCGCGGGAAAACACGGTCCTGTCAGGGGGCTCGATAAGGACAGTCCCTGTCATGTCCTCGCTTGAAAAGACAGCCGCCTTGGCAGCATCAACAACCTCGAATATCCTCTTCCTGACCTCCTCATCTCCAAGGAGGTAGGCCCTGCTAAGGGCTGCGGCGTTCTCCCTGCCCAGGACAGGAATGAGCTTCTTTATCTCATCAGCGAGCATCTTCTCATAGGTCTGAATCATTTCCCGGCCTCCTTGACTTTCTTGGCCTCCTCAACATCCAGGGTCTCGAATATCTTCATGACCCTGCTCTCGACCTCGTGCCTCTCTGTGAGCTCCTTGAGCTCAGTCCTGAGCTCGAGCATGTCCTTCCAGAACCTTACCAGCTCATTCCGCTTGTCCCGCCTGAGCAGGCTTATGTCCAGCTTGAAGTTCCTTTTCTCGTCCATGTCCGTGAGCCTGGACTCTATGGCCTTCTTCTCTGCTATGTCATCCTCGATGTCCTTAATCATGGCTTCGTGGAGGCTCTTCCTCTCATCCATGGCAGCCTTGTCCTCTGCTATTCTCTCCTCAAGGAACTTGACCCTCTCAAAGAGGCCCCCTATAAGCTCAGGGGTAATCCTCTTTATGCTCTCTATCTCCTCCTCTGGCCTGGGGATGGCCTGCTTTGCAGGGACCTTGACCTCCTTTATCAGGAACTCCTTCTCGATCCTTACATCAGGCCCCTTCAGACCTATATCAGGCCTCTCGGCCCTGTAGATATTTTCTTCCTCTTCATCAGATATGTATTTCGGACGCTCATCCCTTACCTTTGCCATGGAAACACCTCACTTGTATTAACATATTAGTAAATACTAAATGGTGTCTTGCGTATTTAAAGTTAACGCTTCTTCCTGCAAAAATACCTGTCTTTCGTTGAAAAATACCTGTCTTTTTACCAAAAATCACTGTCTTTCCTTGAGAGGCTTTGAAATGCACTTAAATCCTTTCCTGTAATATTTCCACATGGACTACAGAATAAAGCAAACCCCCGAGGACTTTGTGGTCAGGGAGAGGCTTGACCTTCCCCTGGGTCCTGGCAGGTATGCCTACTACCGCCTCACCAAGAGGGGATGGACCACCCAGGCAGCTGCTGACCAGGTGGCCAGGGCCTTCAGGAAGAGGCCCAGGTTCATAAACTTCTCAGGCAACAAGGACAAGCACGCCCTGACCGAGCAGTATATCTCAATCCTCCACGGCCCCAGGAGGGGCCTCGAGCTCCAGGGTGGGGATATCAGACTTGAATACCTCGGCCAGGGAAGGGAGAGGCTGAACTTGGGAACATCCTCTGGGAATGACTTCGAGATAACTGTAAGGAACCTCCCCGAGGGTTTCAAATCCAGGGCTCTCAGCCACTTTCCGAACTACTTTGATGAGCAGAGGTTTGGCATGAACCTCAACAACCACCTTGTTGGAAAATTCCTGATCCTGAAGGACTTTGGGAAGGCCTGTGAACTTGTTCCCGAGACCCGGGAGCGGCTGGAGAAATCCACGCGGGATTATGTCGGCGCCCTGAGGAGCCTCCCCAGAAGAACCCTGAGGATATATGCGCATGCCTACCAGTCCTGGCTCTGGAACCGGATCGCCTGCTCCTGTCTGGAGGGTATTATTGCCCGACCTTCCCCCGCACAACCAAGTCGGGAAGGAAAGGTATCCCACAGGATGATTTCCTGGCCGCTCGGAGAGCTTGTCATACCCGAGAAACCAGTCAAGAACACCAGGATTCCGGTACTCGGTTATGATTCAGAAATCCCCCGGGGATTAAAGAAAACGATTCAGGATATCCTGAAACAGGAGGGAATTTCCTTGGAAGACTTCAGGGTAAAGCAGTTCCCGGAATTCGACCTGGCAGGGGATTACAGGGACCTCATGGTCGAGCCCCAGGGCCTTGATATAAGGCCTCTCTGGGATGACGAGCTGAATCCCGGAAAGAAGGCCTGCCTTGTGAGGTTCTCCCTCCAGAGCGGGAGCTACGCAACCATGGTCATAAGGGCTATCTTTTCCTAGCCTTTTGTTTTTTCAGGCCTGCCTTTGCAGGCGCAGTTTTTGGATAGCCTGCAGGGGCCAACCTCGGCCTAAAGGCGTAGTCAGGTGTTGTCTCCATCCTCATCAGGTAATCCAGGAGGTCCTCCATCCCCATTCTGTAGTACCAGACTATGTAAAAGAGCGTGAAAACCAGCAGGGCCTCCACGGCCAGGCCCTCCCAGAAGCCTATCATCCTGAACTGGAAGGTTGTCAGGTAGGTCGCAATGATTACAAGGACTGTCAGCAGCGTCATGTAGTTGATCTGCCTCATGCTGTGATAGAAGTTGGTTATGAATATCTCCTGGTTGTCCTCATCAAGCCTCGAGAGCCTCTCCTCGAAGTAGCTGAGCCTGAGCCAGACCTTTCCCAGGGTAGGCCTCGGCATCCTAAAGGATCTTATCCTCCTGATAAGCCCGCGAAAGAGCTCCCTTAGGAGCCTCCTTACCCTGATATATACGTTACTCTTTCCAAGGGGCGGATACATAATAAGAGATTGTCCTTCGGGATATAAAAAAGAGGGATTACCGCTCCCTTTCGCCCTTTATGAACTCCTCCATCATCTGCCTGGCCACCGTGTCCGGATACTGATGTGCCGGATGCTTCATGGTGTAGGCCGATATGGATGTTAGCTCCCCCCCAACACCCCTGTCCAGTGCCAGCCTGGCGCACCTTATGGCATCTATTGCAACGCCAGCGGAGTTGGGAGAGTCCTCCACAGAGAGCCTGACCTCGAGCTCTATGGGGACATCCCCGAACTTCCTTCCCTCTATCCTTATGAAGCATACCTTGTTGTCGTTCTGCCAGGGGACGTAATCGCTCGGCCCTATATGTATGTTGTCAGGATGCAGGGGGACAGGCAGCTGGGACTGCACAGCCTCGGTCTTGCTGACCTTCTTGCTCTTGAGCCTGGATCGCTCGAGCATGTTGAGGAAATCCGTGTTACCCCCAGTGTTCAGCTGGTAGGTCCTGTCTATCTTCACCCCCCTGTCCGAGAACAGCTTGGTCAGGACCCTGTGCGTTATTGTGGCTCCGACCTGCGATTTCACATCGTCCCCGACTATGGGGACCCTTTTGTCCCTGAATCGCTTCTCCCATTCAGTATCAGATGCGATGAATACAGGCATGCAATTCACCATGGCCACTCCTACATCCAGGCAGGCCCTTGCATAATGTTTCACAGCCTCCTCAGAGCCCACGGGAAGATAGTTCACAAGGACCTCGGCCCCTGAATCCTCCAGGGCCTTCCTGATGTTCACAGGTTTCCCCCCAGCTGGCCTGAACCCCCTGTCCTCTGGAAAATCGTGCATGTGCACTGCCACGCCGTCAAGCACAGGGGCCATCTGGACCTCAACACCCAGCCCGGGTATCTCCTTCTGAAAGGTTTTGGTGCAGTTGGGCTTTGCGAATATGGCCTCTGACAAA
>DAOVGQ010000034.1 GCA_030672315.1 Candidatus Aenigmatarchaeota archaeon
GGTGGCTGTCAGGAAGGCCTACCAGGAGACCGGCCTCTCACCCAGGGACATCAACATAACCGAGGTCCACGACTGCTTCTCCATAAACGAAATCATTGCACTGGAGGACCTTGGATTCTGCGAGAAGGGCCAGGGCGGAAAATTCGTGGAGGAGGGCAGGATGGCCAGGGGCGGTGAGATACCCACCAACACAACAGGCGGTCTCAAGTCAGTGGGCCACCCAGTGGGGGCAACGGGCATAAGGCAGCTGGCTGACCTGACCATGCAGCTCAGGGGGAATTACGGACCCCTCCAGGTTAAGGGCGTGAACACAGGCCTTGCCCTCAATATAGGAGGAAGCGGCGCAACAGCGGTAGTCAGCATACTGGCCAACCCTGACGCCAAATTAAAGAGGTGAGTGTGGTTTCCATGACTTACAGGTCAAGTGTCCCCCTATACTGGAGGCTTCAGAAGAGCAGGTACACCCTTACAGGAACGAAGTGCCACACCTGCAACACAGCGTACTTTCCACCCAAGGACTTCTGTCCTGCATGCAGGCGTAAGGGAGAAATCAGGGAATTCCGGTTCTCAGGCCTCGGCAAGATAATCTCCTACACTGTAACCAGGGTCCCCCCAGAGGGCTTCGAGAGATACACGCCCTATGCAGTGGCCATAATCGAGCTCGACGAGGGAACCAGGATAGCAGGCCAGGTGATAGGCAACCCCGAGGATGTGGAGATAGACATGAGGGTCAGGCCTGTTTTCAGGAAGATTCATGAGGACGGCCCCTCAGGGCTCATCCAGTACGGAATCAAGTTCGAGCTCGCTGACGGCAAACCGGGTTAAACTTTTATATCCATATCATCATTTCTATTTATGGAGAAGATTATAGGTGTTGTCTCAGGCAAGGGCGGGGTTGGCAAGACCACGTTCACAGCCAATGTTGCCCTGGCCATGGCAAACTTCGGCAGGGACGTGGTGGCTGTTGACGTGGACCTCTCCACATCCAACCTCGGCCTCCAGCTCGGATTCTACCAGTTCCCCCTGGGGCTCCAGGACGCCCTTGACGGCAACATCGGAATTCTTAACGCGATATATACCCATCCCTCTGGCCTCAAGGTGGTCCCTGCCTCGATTTCCCTCAACTACATCACCAAGAACCCCACGCCCTACAGGCTCAAGTCAGTCCTGAGCGACCTCAGCGGCATAATCCTTATAGACTCCCCCCCAGGCCTCAGGGAGGATGCCCTCCTTGTCCTCAAGGCCTGTGATGACGTGGTTGTTGTCACCAACCCAGAGATACCCGCTGTGACAGATGCCCTCAAGGTTATCAAGGTGGCCAGGGAGATGGGCAAGGAACCCCTCGGCATTGTGGTCAACAGGGTAAGGGACAAGTTCGAGCTCACCACAGAGGAGATAGAGGAGATGTGCGACCTCAATGTCATAGGAAGGGTGCCCGAGGACAGGGATGTTAAGAGGAGCCTCTTCGAGAAGACCCCCATAGTAAGCCTGAAGCCGCACTCCAGGGCAGCTGTGGAGTTCAAGAGGATTGCCGCTGCCCTTGTCGGAGAGGAGTATTCGCCTCCCGGCATGCTCGGCCTCAGGCGGCTGCTCTCCCGCTGACTTTTTATAAGTCTGTAATAAACCAAATCCTGTAGTGCAACAGGCTATCGCCATCTATCGACATAAATCGACACAGCTTCATGATATTTATTTCAAGAAAAATGTTTCACTGTTTCTTCAGCCTATAGAACTTCTTGCGTCGAACTGTCGTTCCCTGGACCATGCCCTCCCTTTCCAGCTCCACCAGGTATTCATTGCACCTGGTTCTGGACAGCTTCAGGAGGTTGCTAAGGTCAGATGATGCCAGCTTCTCGTGCTCCTCCAGGAGGCTCTTTATCATGCTCTTTACCTTCAGGGTCCTCAGGCTCTCAGGCTTCTCCTTGCCGGATTTCTTGGTGAGCTTTTCATACTCAAGCAGGTCATGAATCCGCTCCCTCCTGACACCCTCAAGCCTCTTCTCGAGCTCCCTGAGCCTGAACAATATGTCATCCATCTTCTGCTCAATCCAGTCAGACTTCCTGGAGTCGAAGTCCTCCCTGAGCTTTACCCTCTCCTGGTTGAGCTTGCTTTTAAGAACAAGCAGGGAGTTTATGTCCTTCCTCCTTTCATCACCGGAGCGAAAGAACCTGGACATGTTTAAAATATGTCGGTCGACAATATAAATCTTTAGGGTAACTAACCAATTATCCTATATATGTAGAGGCCGGCCACCTGGCATATATAGTCCCAGGCCAATCCAACGCCCATCTTGCTGCGGCCCCTCTTCCTGCACGAGAACCTGTAGGGCACCTCGGCCACACTCTTTGTCCCTGACCTGACAATCAATCCAGCAGTATCTTGAACCCCTCCCCCCAGGACCCGGGAAAGCCCTGTTAAAAGAGGCCCGATGTTCTCCCTCTCATTACAGGGATTATCATGGAAAACAAGGAATCATTTCATGATTGGATATAAATCTTAAAGGCTGTATGCTCACCCTTTCTATGTCGATTCGACACTTACGGATTTTCGTCTATATTAATTATCCTATTTTATAGGAATCGACAACCATGCTACCTATTAGTAACATGTTACTGCAACAGCATGGGCGGCGTTGGTGGCAGATATAGCGAACCTATTTCATCTAAAGCAGAGAAAATCCCAAGCGGGTCAGGCACAAATCCTAGCCGCAGCCCTGTTTCTACTCCTGATACCGACAACCATCATAGTCGCCCAGAACGCCACTGACAACATAACCGGCGACAGCGTAGCAGACTTCTCCTTGGAAAACGCCACAGAAAACACAACACTGCCTTCAGAAGAAACCAACCTGACCACTCCCTTAAATGATACGAATACCACCATCCCAGAGGAAAACATCACGATAAACATCACACTCCCACTCAACGAAGCCAGCTTCACCGTCCCTGATAATCAGATACATGAAGCATTGGAGCAAGAAGAGGAAACCGAGGAAATAGATATCATGGGGCCTGTTCTTGAAGCCGAGCTTGAAATCCCTGAGAGGGCCAACCGGAACGAGGCCTTCATTCTCTCCGCCGAGATAACCAATTCTGGCGACACAGACGCCCGAGATGTAGAGGTAGAATGGATTCTTCCGGATGGCCTTTCCATACTTGCGGGGAGCGGC
>DAOVGQ010000076.1 GCA_030672315.1 Candidatus Aenigmatarchaeota archaeon
GCCACAGGAGAGCATGCCGGCTCCCCTGTAATAAGGGAGTTTATCGAGAAGAGGAAGCCAAAACTCGTGATATCTGCCCATATACACGAATCGGGTGGGGAGGACAGGATAGGGAAAAGCACGCTTTTCTATCCAGGGCCCTTCTATACAGGAAGGTATGGGGTTGTGACCATAAAGGGTGAAAAAATAAAATGTGAGATAAAGAGGGTGAGCCTCAAGGCCTGATTACTCAAACACTTTCATCCTCTCAACTATATCCTCCGGGGATGCCACCCTGGACACGGCCAGTGGAATGCCCTCTACCTCAGCAATCCTTTTTGCAACACCATCCACAACATCAAGGCCGTGCAGGACAACCAGGGCTGGGTGGAGGTTTGTCAGCTTTATGGCCACCATGGGGGTCTTTCCTGTGGAGACCTTGGTGAATATAAGGGCTCGCTGTGATGTTATTCCATAGAGCTTTATCAGTTCATTAAACGAAAGCTCTGTGATTGCCTTGAGTGAATCAATGACTGTATAGCCGTAAACAGGCTTGTCCATACCGTTCTTTACAACAAATGATGCATTCAGGTGGCGGCAGAGGTCCTGTATGCTGACAGTGGATGAGAATTCCCTTATATCAATAATAGCATTGGATATGGTTGGTATGTTATGGTTGGTCCTGGAGAAGCTCCTGATGACGTTGCCGCCCTTACCTTCATCTATCTTGAGGAGGGCGTTCACATACCTTCCCACTATCTTTATACCAGGGGACCTGCGCCTGCCTGACTCGTAATCAGATATAACAGAGGGGGTTATCCCGAGCTCATTGGCCAGGGACTTCTGGGATATCTTGAATATGTTCCTCCACTTCTTTATAACCCTCTCCGAGCTCTCGGTAAGGACAATCTCCCCCACAATGTCCTTGGCCAGCTTCTGCTTTGCCAGGGAAAATTCGTCAGTTACACTATCCATGTTCGATAATTATGATATCTGTATTTAAAGCTTTCTTCTGTTTGGCCTGCTGCAACGCGAACGGATATATAGTGTTATATTTCCTCCCCCCGGTCCTTCTCAACCTCTTTCAGGGCCGCCTTATACTTACCCTGCTCAAAGAAATCCTCAACCGCTTCAACCACACGGGGGTCAGTAATTAAGACAGTCCTCTCCAAGGAATCAGGCCAAAAAACAGGCCTTCCTCTATAATCACTTAGTCTTTCTCTCAAATTACCTTCTCTAAAGAAACCATAGATATCCTCTGCCTCATTTTTTCCCAGGTCGGGAAAGTTCAGGGTGTTAAAATGTAACGGCTCTTTACCTTCTGGTCTGAAATCTCTTATATAGTGCCATAATTCCCTTGCCATTCTCTCATATCCCCTGACGATTTCCGGGCTCATACATCCAAATCAGGCATTTGGTTTATAAATGTTAATTTGGTGAAAATAAGTGGCATGAACGAATATAACAGTGTTATATTTCAGTCTGCCACTGTTTTTAAATACATGAGCAACAACCTATAACAAGGCGATTCTTATGAAGATAAACCCCCGCCAGCTCGAGAGGATGGCCAGGAGGATGGGAATCCAGAGCACCCAGGTAGAGGCCGAGGAGGTCATAATAAAGACCCCTGACAAGGACATTGTCATACACAACCCATCTGTGGCCAAGATGAACATGATGGGTCAGGAGACCTTCCAGATATCCGGAGAGGTTGAGGAGAGGGAGAGGTCAGGCTTCTCCGACGATGATGTGGAGATGGTTGCAGAGAAGGCTGGCGTCTCCCAGGATGAGGCCCGCGAGGCCCTCAAGAGGTTCGGCGGCATAGCCGAGGCCATACTGGGCCTGAAAGAGGAAGGCCAGTAGCCGTTATTTAAATACCGAAACCATAGAATAATCAATGCTAAACGAGATATTCCAGAAGGCACTGGAGTTTCTGCAAAGACCAGCCAAGGCATACGACAGGGAGAAGGCAACCGATGTTATCGAGGCCTTCAAGTACATGGCTGTCCTCTTCCTTGTAGTTTCCGTGCTGTCTGCTATCATGGCCCTGAACCCCATATCTTTTGTATTGACCTATGTGTCCGGGATAATCTTTGCTGTGATAGCCGGGCTCTGGCTACACCTCTGGGCCTACATATTCGGGGCCAAGAAGGGACTCCACCAGACCCTAAAGACAGTCTTCTATGGAGGAACCCCTTCTTATCTGCTGGGATGGATACCCTTCATAGCCATACTCTTCTGGCTCTGGTCCCTCTACCTTCAGTGGATAGGCCTCCAGAAGCTGCACGACATGCCAGGAAACAAGGCACTACTCTCAATACTGATAGCCTTCATACTGCCACTGATAATACTGACTATCCTGGCACTTCTTGCACTGAGCTTACTCGTGCCCTTCATGGCAGAATACAGCGGGCTCCAGGGATTCCAGATACCGTACTAGGGAAACTATTAAGCCAGGCCAGATAATACTAAATATATGACTCTCCCTGGCTGGCACAAAAAAGCAACAGTCCAGGTTCTGGGTGACCTGAAGACCTCTGATAGGGGACTATCTTCCAGCGAGGCAGCAGTACGCCTGAGGAGCTACGGCCCGAATGAGCTCAAAGAGGAGAGGGGTCCTGGCCCCATATCAATCTTTCTCAACCAGTTCAAGAGCTTTCTAATCGCAATACTGATAGCTGCCACCATATTCTCAGCCCTCATTGGCCAGGTTATTGATGCGCTTGCCATTATCATAATTGTAATAATAAGCGCCATCTTGGGGTTTATCCAGGAATACCGGGCTGAAAAGACCATGACTGCGCTCAAGAGGATGACTGCCCAGGAGACTGTTGTCCTCAGGGATGGCAGGGAGACCCAGCTTCCCAGCAGACTCCTTGTCCCCGGAGACATTGTTTCAATAGATCAGGGAAGCAGGGTACCTGCTGACATGCGCCTCCTCAATGTGGTTGAACTCAGATTGGATGAGGCCTCCCTCACAGGTGAGTCTGCTCCTGTCAACAAAATCACATCCCCTGTGGACAAGAAACCCCTCGCAGATATCAACAACATGGCATGGGCTGGAACGAGCGTTACCTACGGCCGCGGCCTGGGCATTGTTACAGAGACAGGCATGTCAACCCAGATAGGGAAGATAGCCCATATGGTCCAGAGGGCTAGGGAAGAACCCACACCCCTCCAGAAGAAGCTGGAATTATTCAGCAAAAAGCTTGGAACAATCATCCTCGCTATATGCGCCGCTGTTGCTGCGCTGGGACTTATGAGATTGGGACCCCTTGCGGGGGAACCAATAACTGAAAAACTTGTTGCGGACATGGTGATGACGGGGATTGCCTTGGCAGTGGCTGCCATACCAGAGGGCCTTCCGATAGTGGTAACCGTTACCCTTGCCCTGGGCGTGCAGAGGCTTTCCAGGCACAACGTCCTGATAAGGAAGCTCCCTGTAGTGGAGACCCTGGGCTCGACCACAGTAATCGCCTCAGACAAGACAGGCACCCTCACCAAGAATGAGATGACAATAACCCAGATATGGCACAGCGGCAAGACAGTCGAGGTGACAGGAGAGGGATATTCCCCTTCTGGGAAATTTCTCTTCAAGGGAAGGCCTGTCCATACATCCACAGACACCACACTAACCTCTATCCTCCGCTCGGGCGCCCTGTGCAACAATGCCAAGCTTGTTAAAGAGAAGGGTGTCTGGTCAATAATCGGCGACCCCACCGAGGGCTCCCTTATCGTCGCTGCTGCCAAGGCAGGCCTTACCCCAGAAAAACTCTCCAGACACAAGCGAATAAGGGAATTCCCCTTCTCCTCTGAACGGAAGATGATGAGCGTTGTCTGCCGGTTAGAAGGGCCTGTTCTCCACGCCAAGGGAGCCCCAGAGACCATACTCTCTCTCTCCACACACATGCTCAAGAACGGCCGCAGGGTCAGGCTCACCCAGAGGGAGAGGAAGGCTATATTGGAGGCCAACCACGAGATGACAAACAGCGCACTCCGCGTTCTGGCCATAGCCACCAGAACAGTCCAAAACACAGCCGCACAGAAACAGGCAGAATCCGGCCTCACCTTCCTGGGGCTTGCTGGCATGATAGACCCTCCCAGGGATGGTGTTAGAAAGGACATAGAGCTCTGCAGCAGGGCAGGCATCAAGGTTGTAATGATAACAGGCGACCATAAGAACACAGCAGTTGCAATTGCAAGTCAGCTGAACATGAACGGGGGCAACATCAAGGCCCTGACAGGCGAGGAGCTCGACAGGGTGTCTGACAGGGAACTCGGCTCCATGATAAACGAGGTCTCGGTCTATGCAAGGGTGAACCCCGAGCACAAGGTCAGGATAGTGGATGCCCTGAGAAGGAAGGGTCACATCATAGCCATGACAGGCGACGGTGTCAATGACGCCCCTGCCCTGAAAAAGGCCGACATTGGCGTAGCCATGGGAATCAAGGGAACGGACGTTGCCAGGGAGGCCTCGGACATGGTACTGAGGGACGACAACTTCTCGAGCATAGTTGTGGCAGTGAAAGAGGGACGTGGTATATATGACAACATCAAGAAGTTCATTCAATATCTCCTCTCAAGCAACGTGGGTGAGGTTCTTGTAGTCTTCCTTGCCATATTAATAGGCTTCACAGACCCTGCAACAGGGTTGCTGATAATTCCCCTTACAGCAATCCAGCTGCTCTGGATAAACATACTCACAGACGGCCTCCCAGCCATTGCCCTGGGTATAGACCCCCCAGCGCCCAATATAATGGAGCGGTCTCCCAGGAGCCCAAGGGAGAAGATACTTTCAAGGAGCATGTTAACCGAGATATGGTTTATTGGCGTAATAATAGCCATAGCCACACTCTTCCTTTTCTGGCTCAACATCCCCGGAGGAGCCACCAGGGCAATAACAGTGGCCTTCACATCCATTGTGGTGTTTGAGATGGTCAGGGTTCAGTCAGTGAGGATGAAATATAACATAGGAATACTATCCAATCCGAAGCTCATACTAGCTATAGCGGCCTCTATGCTGCTTCAGTTGTTTGTGGTATATGGTCCGGTGCTGCATCCCCTACTGAGCCCCCTGGCCAGGGTATTCACCACAACACCCCTGGGCATAATGGAATGGGGATGGATAATCCTGGTCTCCATCTCTATATTCTTCATAATGTGGCTCAAGGACAGGCTCTTCAGGCCAGAGATATAGAAACAAACAACAAATATTAAGAGGGGCTTATCAATATTAAACATGACCGAGGGGTTTCACCATTTTCATAGAAGAAAGAGAATCCATCAAAAGCATGAGCCTTATCCGCACCCAGATAAATGGAAACGATTTATGGACAAGGCAATTTATGTTGTAGGTTCCTTTGGCCTGATTATGACAATCCCTCAGGTTACAAAAATATGGATTGAAAAAAACGCCTCCGGAGTTTCTGCGATTTCTTGGTCAGCATATTTAATTACAGCAATATTTTGGTTGATTTATGGAATTATGCATAAAGAGAAACCAATTATTTTTACTTACAGCGCTTGGATTGTTCTAGAGGTAGCCATAGTCATTGGTATAATTTTATATGGCTAGGGGCCTTTCTCAATTGTGCATAGCAACTCTGGCTAGAATCAGTTTATGACAACCCCTAGTCTTTCCAGGCCCTTGCCGGCCAGGAACTCCCCCAGGCCCCTAGCAAGCTCGGAAATCTTAATCCTTATCTGCTTCATGGTGTCCCTGTCCCTCAGGGTGACGGTGTCGTCCTCCAGCGTCTGGTGATCGATGGTTATCCCGGCCGCAATTCCGACTTCATCAATACGCCTGTACCGCCTACCTATGCTGCCGCTCTCGTCATAGAATACGTTAAAACCCACGCCCTTGAGCAGGGCATGGACATTCCTGGTCTTCTCCTGGAGGCCGTCCTTGTTCACAAGCGGGAATATCCCTGCATCAAACGGGGAGACCCGCCTGGGAAACCTCATGACAACCCTCTCCTTCTCCTCGGTCAGGGCAAGCTCGAACAGGGCATAGATGTTCCTGTCCACTCCAAAGCTGAGCTCCAGGACATGAGGAATGAACCTCTTCCCATTTATGTTCACCTCCATGCTCTCCCCAGATATCCTCTGGTGGCCCTTGAGGTCGTGGTCAGTCCTGTAGTGCACCCCTGCCATCTCCCTGAATCCCCCCAGGCTCTCGAGGTCAAGCTCAACATCCCAGTGGTATTTGTTGTAGAAGGCCTTCTCATCATCAGTGAGCTGCTTGAGCCTGAACCGATTACAGGGCATCCTCATGTGCTCGAGATAGAACTGCTGAACCTTAGCCATGTGGTACACATAGAATTTTGGCAGCCTCAATTTCTTCACAACATCCTCACAGCTCATCTCTGCCACCCTTCCGGATTTTCTGTTCCTGACAGGAAACACCCTGAGCCTGTAACCAGAAACCTCCCCGAACCTGGGGTGCTCCTTAATAGTGTCAGGGTCAAAGAATATCTGGAGCTCTGCCTGGGTGAACTCCCTCATCCTTATCAGGACATTCCTTGGAGATATCTCGTTCCTGAAGGCCTTTCCTATTATGGCAAGTCCCAGGGGAAGCCTCCTCCTCAGGGCCTCGAACTCAAGCTTGAAATTAACATACGCCCCTTGGGCAGTCTCTGGCGAGAGGTAGCCTGTCCCCATCAACTTGCCTGTCCCTATCTCCATGGGGAACATCATGTTGATAACCCCGACCTCTGCAAACCCACCCCTGCATTTCTTGCAACGGATGCCGTGCTTCCTTATGAGTTCGCCCATTCTGTCCAGAGAGACCCCCTCAAAGTCCCCCTCTATCTCATCTGAAAGCACATGATCAGCACGCTCTATATTTCCACACTTCTTGCACTTCACCACAGGGTCTATGAAGGATTCCAGATGACCAGATGCCTTGAAGACGCTCTCGGGCATTATCTGGCAGGGCTGTATCTCATGGAAGTTGTCATCCAAAGCCAGAAAGAAGCTTCTCCATTCATCCTCCCACTTCCTCTTGAGGGATGCCCCCAAGTGGGCATAATCATAGAACCCCGCAATCGGGCCGTGGACCAGGGAGTTCTGCCAGAAGAACCCCCTCCTCTTGGCTATGTCCAGGATTTTTTCTGATTTCACTATCTCACCTTACTGGCGGTTAAACTGATTATAAAGTTAGATGTTTTTATAACTTTAACGCCCTCAAACCCCACGTTGCTGAGCCACCCGGATATCTCATCCAGTGTATGGAGAGAGCCCCCATTGGATAGCATGAATGCATTCAAGGCAAAGAGGCTCGAAAAAACAGGGCTTGTCCCCCCCTCCTCCAGGAGGAACTCATTCACAACAACAGTCCCCCCCTTGGGAAGGGCCTCATAAACCCCTTTAAGGAGGGCCTCGCACCTATCTGGGGACAGTCCCTGCAGCACATATGTGAGCATGATTATGTCATGCCCCTCGGGAAGGCTTCCCTTTTCAAAGTCCCCGGGCTGCGTTGCTACACTCTTTGCACCCATATCCTTTATGTTATTGTTCGCAAAATCACAGGAAAAGGGCGAGTCGAACACAGTGGCCTTGAGGCCGGGGTTCTTCCTGGTGAGCATTATGGAGTATATCCCAGAACCACCGCCCACCTCCAGAAGGCTCTTTCCTGACAGCTTCAAGCCCTCTGCAAGATTGACCGCTGCCCCATGGGATATCTCCTGCATGGCCCTTATATAGGCCTCGGCGTATCTTGGCTTGCTCAGCCTGACCATCCTGTCATCCCTGACAGGCCTTCCTGTGACTACGACCTCCTTCAGGCCCCTCCACACATCATAGTACTCCTCACCAACCAGTACCATGAAATCCCCTATATAGGATTCCCTTCCCTTGACCAGAAACCTCTCGGCCCTAGGGGAGTTCTTCAAAACCTCACCCTTACCAGAAAGGAGGCCCACGGCCTTGCACGCGTTTGTCAGCATCTTAAGGAGCCTTACATCTATTCCAGACTCCTGGGATACCTTGTACACTGTGTTGGCTCCCCTAGAAATCTTGGTGAAGAGCTCTGCCTCAAGGGCAACATACAGGACCTTGGTCTCCCATGCCCCCTGACACAGCGACATCATACCAGTCAGATCAAAATCATCCTTCAAGGAATCACCCTATGTTGAGAATGTATCCTGTTTTTATATTGTTTTTATCAAACTAATTTCCAGCGTGATTGATATGCCACCCCAAAAACCCCTCAAGGTGGACATCCACATCCATACCAGCTACTCCAGGGACAGCAGGGCCAGCCCTGAAAGCATGGTGAAGTATGCCCTTGAGATGGGCTTTGACACCATAGCAGTGACCGACCACGGGACAGTATCAGGCGCGCTCGAGGCCGAGCAGTTTGCAAGGGGAACCAGGCTCCTTGTCATACCAGGCCAGGAGAACCTCACCCTCGAGGGGGAGCTGATAGTCCTGGGCCTGAGGAAGACCCTGTCCAGCGGCAGGCCTCTCCTGGAAACCGCAAGGCAGGCCAGGGAGTCAGGGGGGTTTGTCATAGTTCCACATCCCTTTGACCCCATGAGGAATGGAGTGGGTAATGCCATCACCCCCTGCCTCAAATACATAGACGCAATCGAGGTCTTCAATGCAAGAACAATCTTCAGGAGATTCAATGAAAAAGCCCTCTCCTTTACCAGAAGCCATAATCTTCCAGGGGTGGTCGGAAGCGACAGCCACTTCCCCGAGGAGATGGGAGGGACCTACATGCTTGTCAGGGCCCCCAGGGAGACCCGGGCCATACTAGATGCCATACGCTCTGGAAAAACAGAGTTTTTCATCAGCAGCCAGGCAATGAAGCCCCGCATAAAGCGCGGCCTCATGAAGATAAGAACTTATTTTTAACACCCACCGCAATATACATTATGCTTGCACTAACAGCTGTTGCGGCCCTGACAGCGGCCTATCTCATTTTCGGCTGGGTCGGCATGTCAAGGCTCGATAGGGAGAGGGAGAGCCTTCCCCCACCCAGGCAGCCCCTTGTATCAGTAATAATCCCGGCATACAACTCCCAGAGAATAATAGGAGAGACCCTCAAATCAGCAAAATCCCTGGATTACCCAAGAAAGGAGATAATAGTGGTCAATGACTCCAGGGACAGCACCCCTGCAATAGCAAGGAGCTACGGGGCCAGGGTAATTCAGAATCCTGAAAGGACAGGCAAGCCAGCCTCCCTGAACAAGGCAACAGGGGCAGCCAGGGGCGAGCTCCTCTTTTTTCTGGATGCAGACACCACAGCGTCCAGGGACTGCCTGAAAAGAATGGTTCCCTGGTTCTCCAGGAGGGATGTGGCTGCAGTCATGCCCAGATACCTCCTGAAAAACATCAGCCCTGTATCCAGGCTGGCCGCCCTGGAGAACCTGTTCACCTTTGCCCTTCTCCGCATTCACATGTTCTTTGGAAGCATGGTGGGGTTCAGGGGCTGCAGCGTTCTTATAAGGAAGGACATTCTAAAGAAGCAACCCTGGCCAGAAACCCTCCTGGAGGACAACCACCTCTCTGCAACCCTGGCCAGCGAGGGCCACAGGATAATCTGGGAACCCCTTGCTGTAACACATACCCGTGAGCCAGGGACCATGCATGAGCTCAGGCGCCAGAAGAGGAGATGGGGTGAGGGAGCCTGCCTTGCTTTCCGGAAGCATTGGAGGTTCTACCTTAGCTCCCCCCAGTTCATAACCTTTTTCTATCCCTACTTCGCCCTGGGGATAATAACAGGACTGCTTTCCCTCTCGCTTCTGCTCTCCCCGCTGCTGTTCCCTTTCCTGACAGCACCCATACTAACAGAGCTGGCCTCCATATTCGTAGCCATGTACTTCCACTCCCTCATATTATTCCATACAGGTGGGGGTGGGCTTCTCCCTTTAAGGACACTCAAGTTCATGCTCCTCTACTTCCCTGTCATGACCTACTCCTACTTCCGCGGCGTCCTTGCGGGAATAATAAGAAAGAAGAAGGGTAAGCGCGAACTCCACTTCAGGGACTGGTAACCAGGATAATTAGACAATGTCTAATATTCAGAAGGAAACCCCTTTTTAACCCCCACTACTCCCAGCACTCTTCCCCACCTGTTGGCCAGCCAGTTGTTGTAGTTCAGGCGGAAGAGCTTCCTGTTTGCAGGCCTCCTTATTGACCTCTCCAGGATGGTCCCGTCCCTTAACCAGAGCGAAGAGAACATCCAGCCAAATGCAAAGAACAACTCTCCTCCCAGGACAGGCCCTGTATCAAGCCCTGCCCTTCCCATCCTCTTTTTCAACTCATACCTTGTATAGGGGTGCTCCCTGCCATGTATCCAGGTCCTGCTCTTCTCAGCCATGAACTTTCCCAGCCTGTACATAAGGGAGCCCATCTGCGGGACGATTATCAGGACCCTTCCACCCCTCTGACAAGCCTCAGCATGCTTGTCCACAACCCTCTGCCTGGCAGGGCCTGTGAAGTGCTCAATTACACCCTCTGAATGGACGAGGTCAAACTCACCCCTGAAGTCGCACTCAAGCATGTCTCCAAGAACAAGCTCGCCATCCACACCCTCCCTTTCCATGTTCCTTCTGACTATTTCAAGCGCATCCCTTGAGAAGTCCAGGAATGTCACCCTTGCCCCTCTCTTGGCCATCAGGATGGTGTTTATCCCGGTCCCGCAGCCCATCTCAATGACCTTCTTGCCCCTGAAGTCATAATCCCCCAGAAGCATCTCATAGAACCTCCACATATAGGGCTCCTTGCCAAAATCTATGGACTTCATGTCCTTCCATACACTACCCCACTTATCACTGTCTGGCATGGTTTATTTTTTTCCGCAAAGCATAAATTCCTATACCAACCAAATTACTAAATATGACAGAGCCTTACTTTTCAGTGATAATCCCGACATACCACGAGGAGAGGTCACTCGAGAGCACCCTGACCTCGATAGACAGGGCCAGCCGTGGCCACAGGATAGAGACCATAGTGGTGGATGGTGGCAGCAGGGACAACACCCTAGAGATAGCAAGAAGGCATACAAAAAACATCCACACACTCAAAAGGCGCGGAATAGGCCTTGCAAGGAACCATGGCGCTATGCACGCCCGGGGAGACACACTGGTCTTTCTCGATTCAGACACCATGGTCCCAGAGAACTTCTTTGACGAGCTCTCCATGGTCTTCAGCAATCCAGTGGTCTGCGGGGCCAACTGCAATGTCATGCCCTGCCCGGATTCCAAGCCGACCCGCACAGAAAGGGCATTTTACAGGCTCTGGGGCAGGGTCAGACGTGCTATTTACTACCTGAAGCCCTGCGGCACAGGAGACAACGGCATAATAATCAGGAGGGAGGTGTTTGAGAAAACAGGCGGCTTTAATGAGGACATGCACACCATGGAGGACCTGGACTTTGTCTTCAGGGCCTCGCGCCTCGGCAGGTTCCTCTTCCTCAGGAGACTCATACTTACCGAGAGCATGCGCAGGATAAGAAGGACAGGCATCCTCAGGTTTTCTGCCACCTACCTCTACAACTTCTTCTACTACCTTGTGAAGAGAAGGCCCAGGATATCCCACTGGGAGCCTGTAAGGTAACCTAACTGGTACCAAGCTTGCTTTATAATATTAACCATGACTACCAATTATTAAAGGGTCATGACATGACAGAGAAGCTTGTAAAGAAACTCCACCCCCACGAGAAGAGGATACTACTCGCACTCAAGAAGATGCAGGAGGCCCTGACAAGCGAGGTGGCCAGGGAGTCCGGTCTTCCAGAGGACGCTGTCCACAAGGCAGGCCAGTGGGCAAGGCTCAAGGGCCTGGTGAAGCATGAGGAGAGCAGCAAGACAAGGGCAGAACTCACAGAGGAGGGGAAGCGCTATGCCAGGGCAGGTCTCCCTGAGAAGCGCCTTTTGGTCATGCTCTCCAGGGGAAAGAAAAATATAGAGCAGCTAAAGAAGGCCCTTCCAGAACTCGATGTTGCCCTGGCCTGGGCCAAGAGAAAGGGATGGATAGAGGTCTCTGGAAAGACCCTGAAGCTCACAGAACTCGGTAAGAACACACTAAGTATGATAACCCCAATCGAGCGCAGCCTAAGGGGTGAAATAGGCAGGGAGGTCCTTCCTGAACTGAAGAGCAGGAAGCTTGTGAGGGTAAGGGAAGTCAAGGAGAAGAGACTAATCCTTACCAAGAAGGGAAGGGAAATCCTCCCCCACATAAGGGAGGACAGGACACTGGGCCAACTCAGGCCGCACCACATCAAGACAGGCTCCTGGAAGAAGCTCGAGCTCAGACCCTATGACGTGAACCTTCCCGCACCAGTCCTTGCTCCAGCAAGGCTCCATCCCTACACCCAGTTCATAAACGAGACCAGGAGGAAGCTCATAGCCATGGGCTTCCAAGAGGTGACAGGGCCCTGGGCAGAGCTCGAATTCTGGAACATGGATGCCCTCTACATGCCCCAGGACCACCCCGCCAGGGGGATTCACGACATCTTTAGGCTCAAAAAACCCAGCAAGGGGAAGGTCATGAATAAACGTGCCCTTGACAGGGTCGCCAGGACCCACAAGGACGGATGGATAACAGGCTCATCCGGGTGGGGCAACTGGAACCAGGAGCAGACACTCAACCTTATCCTGAGGAGCCAGACAACCTGCGTGTCAGCCAGGACGCTTGCTAGTGGCGTGGAGATACCCTCCATGCACTTCACCCTGGACAGGGTGTTCAGGCCGGATGTGATGGATGCTACACACTCCTTTGAATTCGACCAGCTCGAGGGCATTGTTATAGGTGAGAACCTCAACCTCAGGCACCTCATGGGCTACCTTGAGGTCTTTGGCAGGGAGATTGCAGGTGCAGAGAAGATACGCTTCAGGCCGGGATACTTCCCATTTACCGAACCCTCTCTAGAGATGGACGGTTATGTAAATGGAAAGTGGGTCGAACTAGTGGGCTCCGGGATATTCAGGCCCGAGGTAACCCAGCCCCTTGGTGTGGACAAGCCCGTACTGGCCTGGGGGTGTGGCTTTGCCCGCCTGGCCATGATAAAGCTTGGAATAACAGACATAAGGGATCTGTTCAACCACGACCTTGAATGGTTAAGGAAGAGAAAGCTCATAGTTTAGTGATACCATGCCTGTGATAACAGTCAGCGCATCGGACCTGAAGTCCCTGATAGGCAGGCCGGTCCCTGACGACCAGCTCAGGGCAGTCCTGCCCCTGATAAAGTGCGATATCGAGTCCTGGGAGGGAGATGAAATCAGGCTCGAGGTGACACCAGACAGGCCGGACCTCCTGAGCACCGAGGGAATCGCGAGGCAGGTTGCATACTGGCTTGGAATAAGGAGGGGTCTGCACGGCTACATAGTATCAAAGCCCAGAATCTCCCTTAGTGCAGAGCCTGTGGGAGTGAGGCCTGAAATAGTGGCAGGCAGCATCCGGGGGGTTGAGTTCAGCGACTCCATGGTTAAGTCAATCATGCAGCTCCAGGAGGCAATTGACTTCACCATAGGCCGTGACAGGCTCAAGACAGCAACAGGGCTCCATGACGCATCCAAGGTCAAGCCACCCTTCTTCTACAGGGAGGTTGGGCCGCGCGACATAAGCTTTGTACCCCTTGGCTTCTCCAGGGAACTCACAATAGAGCAGATACTCAGGGAGCACCCCAAGGGGGTTCAGTACAAGCACATTTTCAGCAGGAACAAGACCTATCCAGTCATCCTGGACAAGAACGATGACGTGCTCTCGTTTCCGCCAATAATAAACGGGGAGCTGACCAAGGTAACACCAGAGACAACTGACATATTCCTGGACATCACAGGATTTGACCAGACCCCCCTTAACCAGGCCCTCAACATCCTTCTTTCTGCACTGGAGATGCGCGGCGGAAAAATCGAGGCTGTAAAGATAAACAACAGGAGCTATCCCCACCTCAGGGCCAGACCCGTCAGGATAGAGACAACCTCGGTCAAGCAGATGCTTGGGGTGAACCTCAAGGACAGGGAGATTCGCGACTGCCTGGAGCGGATGGGCTATGGCTTCGACCCCAAGTCCTCCCAGGTCCTTGTCCCCCCCTACAGGGCAGACATAATGCACCCTGTCGACATCATAGAGGATGTTGCAATAGCCTATGGCTACAATGACTTTGTCCCAGAGGTCCCCCGCCTTCCAACTGTGGGCAGGCCCAACCCAGGGGAGGAATTCGCGCTCAAGCTCAAGGAGCTCATGGTGGGCCTCAGGTTTCAGGAGGTGATAAACCTCTCCCTTAGCAATGAAGAAAGACAGTTCACCATGATGGGCATCAGGAACCCCGGTGCAGTAGAGATAGCCAACCCTGTATCAAGGGATTACATCCTGTGCAGGCACTGGGTGCTCCCAAGCCTCCTAGAGAACCTCTCATCAAACATACACAGGCGCTACCCGCAGCGCATATTCGAGCTTGGTGGGTGCATCCACCCTGACACAAGGGCAGACACAAAAACCCGCAATGTCAAGAGGCTTGCTGCCGTGACCTCCCATACCGATGCCGGCTTCTCTGAAATCATGTCACTCTTCAATGCCTTCATAGAGGTTCTTCCTCAAAAACTCACAACCGCCGAGCACACCCACCCCAGCTTCATCCAGGGCCGGTGCGCATCCATCCTACTCCAGGGAAAGAAAATAGGCCTCCTTGGCGAACTCCACCCCAATATCCTCCAGAACTTCGGCCTTAAGATGCCTGTGGCTGCCCTTGAAATCGATGCAGAAAGCCTCTGGAAGGCCCTAAAACAGAACTCCTAAGAGCACATTCCACCCCCTTCGGTGACGGGCACTAAATCTTCAGCCAGCCAAACAACCTGTCAAGGAGGGGCACCCTTATCTGGTAGCTCTCCCCTGTCATCCCTGCTGCTATGGCCATGAACTGCTGGGCAGCCAGCGACCCCGGTGAATGCGTGACCACAGGGGACCTCTCTACAGTGGCCCTCCTGACGGCATAGTCCTCATTGACCGTGCCTATTACAGGAATCCCCAGGAAGCCCTCTATCTCCTCCTGGCCCAACTCAATTCCCTCGTTCTTTACCCTGTTGGCCACTGCCCCTATGGTCTGGGTCTCATGCTTCTCTGCAATCTTTATGAGCTTCAGGGCCTCTGTGAGCGATGCCAGGTCAGGATTGACCACGATCAGCAGCTCATCCGCTGCCTTTACGGCAGACATTGCCTCGCCCCCCA
>DAOVGQ010000044.1 GCA_030672315.1 Candidatus Aenigmatarchaeota archaeon
AGAGTGAGTGAGCTCGATAAAGGCAAGCCTGGTTCCTGTATACTCTGTGCAATACCCGGCTACAATCTCCTGGTGAGCCCCGGGGACATGGAAAGGTGGCATCTCGGTCTTGGCCAGCAGGGCCACAAAGAAGGCCAGGAAAGCAAAGGGAAAGACCCCCACCAGCCACACCCCGCTGAGCTGGTAGCTGCTTATGGTCAGTGGGTTCAGGCTGGCCACAAACAGGGCAGGCACGATAATGGAGACCAGGAAGGGGAACTCATAACCCACTGCCTGGGTAATCTTCCTGGCAGAACCTACAATGCCAAAGGGGTTTGATGAGGCGAATCCGCAGAGATACAGGGCAACAGAGCTCATGGCCAGGAAGTAGAATATTATCAGGAGGTTGCTCTGGAAGGGAAGGGCTGCCTCTCCTCCCACAGGCACCATGAGCCCGGCCACAATAACCGAGGCCAGGGCCACGAAGGGCCATAGGGTAAACCCCGGCTTGGCCTGCTCCGGGATTATATCCTCCTTGCCCAGGAGCTTGAGGAAGTCCAGAAGGGGCTGCCATATTGGCGGACCTATCCTGTTCTGCATCCTGGCCGCTACCTTCCTCAGTATGCCTGAATAGAGAAAGCTCATCAGGAGCATGAATGCAATCCCGGGATAGAGCAGGGCCTCAAGAATCATTTACTTGACCTCCTCTCTTGATAAAGTAATTTGATATTCTTCCTATAGAAATTCCTGCTATGCCCCACACCAAGGGAAGCCATACAGGTATGAGGAACGTTGGGTTGGAATATGCCCATGCCCCGAAATATATGCACACAGCCTCCATAGACGGGCCAAGTATTGCAGGGACGATGAAGAACATTTTATCGCTTTTAGTGTGCCAGAACCGAAGAGTGACGGTACCGAGTATTACAAGGAGCGCTGAAAGCAAAAGGTTGTCCCTCCAGAAAATGGAAACCAGTATTACTATAAATCCGATTGACCCAAAACCCAGAAACGGGAAACCCTTGGATATCATTTTCTCGGCCTCCTTTCCCCATGCTTTTTAATCCAGGCCTCGTCCACGATTTTGGTTGAGCCGCTCTTCTCATCAATCAGGGTGATTCTGTCGCAGCAGGAGAAGCACGGGTCTGCGCTGGAGACTATCACAGGCAGATCGGCCAGCTGCTCCCCCTCCAGCATGGGCGGCAGACAGTATAAAAGGTTCATGAAGGTGGGTGTCCTGATGCGCATCCTCTCGGGCCTGTCCGTTCCGTTGGAGCGGGCATAGTAAATCAGCTCCCCCCTGGGGGCCTCGCACACGGCTATGGCCTCGGCTGGTGGTATGGAAAGGGGGGCCTTGTTGACCAGGGTCCTGTCCTGGAGCCTGGCCAGTCTTGACAGGCAGGCCCTTGCTATCTTTATGGACTGATATATCTCCAAGACCTTGACCATGACTCTGGCATGCGTGTCGCAGCCTTCCTTTACAACCACCCTCCAGTCCATGTCATCGTAGAGGAGGTATGGCACATCCGCCCTGATGTCGGTCCTTACTCCAGAGCCCCGGGCTATCGGGCCTATTATGGAATAGTCAAGCACATAACTCTTGTGGAGCTTGCCGAGCTCCATGGTCCTGGCCCTTATAGACCTGTCGCTCTTGAACAGCTTTTCATAGTAGCCGGTGCTCTTCTCCAGGATGTTCAGCCTCTTGAGTATCTCCCCGGACTTGCCTCCGGGGATGTCCCTCCTGACACCTCCTGTGGTGGACATTGCATAGTTTACCCTGTTCCCCGAGAGCAGCTCCAGGGAGTCCATAATGTGTTCCCTGTCCCTCCAGGAGTACATGAATACGGTGTCGAGGCCTATCTGGTAGCCCACCAGGCCCAGAAAAAGGAAGTGGCTGTGGAGCCTCTCAAGTTCAAGGGTGACCATCCTTATCAGCTTGGCCCGCTCTGGTATCTCCAGGTCTAGGAGGTTCTCGACGACCTGGCAGTATGTCATCGAGTGAATCCCAGAACAAATTCCGCATATCCGTTCAGCGAGGTAGATGCCCTGTATGTAGTTCCTCCTCTGCATGAGCTCCTCTATCCCCCTGTGCATGTAGCCTATGTTGACGTCAACCTTGGTTATGGTCTCGCCGTCCAGGGTGACGGCCAGGTTTTCGGCCTCCACGTACATGGGGTGCTGGGGTCCCACGGGAAGGCAGTAGGTCTTCCTGACTTCCTTTTCCTCATCCTTTCTTTTCATCATTAACCTCCTTCTTCCTGAGGGGTGTCTTGGGAGATACCCTGCTGAGCAGGACAGGCTTCAGCCTCGGATTCCCTGTGAAGCTCAGGCCGAGCATCTCGTGGTTCTCCCGTTCGAACAGCATGGCGCTTGGGAAGAGCCTTATCATGGAGGGGACAGCTGAAAGCTCCCTCCTGATCCTGGTCTTTACGGTAAGGACAATCCCGCGGTGGATGAAATGGTAGAGGACTTCGATATCCCTTCCGGAATCATAACCCGATATCGCATTAACCACATCGATGCCATGCCTCTTTATCCTTTTCATGGTTTCCTCAAACCTGGAGAGCGGGACCTCAACAAAGAGCGAGGCGCCCTGTTCTCTGTAGACCTTTCCCAGTTCCTTCATCCACTCTGGATAATATGGCTTCATAGCTTGTTCCTCCATATCTCAAGGGCCTTGAGCAGGCCCTGAAGTATCGCGTCGGGTCTTGGAGGGCAGCCCGGGACATATACATCCACGGGCATGATCCTGTCCAGGGGACCGGCTATATTGTAGGCGTCATGGAATATCCCCTTGCTTATGGCACACGTCCCCACTGCAACGACTGCCTTGGGCTCAGGTGTCTGCTCATATATCCTCCTCAGGACAGGCTCCATCTTCCTTGATATGGCCCCGTCTATCAGCAGGATGTCCGTGTGCCTGGGGTTGGCCTTGCTCAGGCCCCCGAACCTCTCTATATCGAACCTGGGGTTCAGGACCGCAAAGAGCTCGATACTGCAGCCGTTGCATCCTCCTGTGTCTAGGTGCAGGAGCCAGGGCGAGCGCACGGCTGCATAGTTCAGGAGCCTTTCCTTGAGCCTGAAGAGGGATTTCCCTACCACAACATCACCATAACAGCCATTATCACGGCCAGTCCTATCAATATCCATACAACATATGTGGAGAGCCTTCCGGAGTGGGCCCTGGCCAGCAGGTCTGTCCTGAAGATTTTCTTCATGTAGTCAAAGTAACTTTCTGAGGGAACGTTGAGCTCCTCAGGGGCGGCCTCCATGCCGCAGGCAAATATCCTGGCCTTCTCCCTGGGTTTTTCAGGCGTTCTCCTTGAGGTCTCAAACACTATCCAGAGCAGGGCCAGGATTGCTGCAAACACCAGGGCCAGGTACTGGATGGTGAGCAGGTCCTCTATCATGTCGGCACCCCCTGTATGTATGCAGCACTGTCCAGTCCCGTTGACATAAGGCCTGCGATTTCAATACCTATCCAGGGCAGAACCCCTATTATGATTATCAGCGCAGCCAGCAGGACCAGGGGAATCTTCATGGACAGTGGAAGCCTCACATCCACAGCTTTCCCTGACGGATTGCCAGAGAATATGACGGAGTAAGCCTTGAGCCCGTAGGCCAGGGTTATGATTGAGACCACCACAGCCAGGAGGGTCAGGCCGGGATTGACCTCGAGCGCTGCTATGTATATTATCCACTTGCTTGCGAACCCGTTGAAGAGGGGAATCCCCGCTAGGGCCAGCACACCTGTCAGGAAGGAGAAGGAGAGCAGCCTGTCAGATTTCAAAACCCCGGAGAGCCTGTCGAGGTCAGCTGTTCCTGCAAAATATATCACAGCACCTGCACAGAAGAAGAGGAGCCCCTTTATCAGGGCATGGTTGACCATGTGGAAGAGCCCTCCAAGGAGGCCAAGGGAGGTTCCCAGGCCCACGGACATGGCTATGAATCCCACCTGGCTCACCCCTGAATAGGCGAGCATCCTTTTCAGGTTGCTCTGCCTCAGGGCAAGCACAGCACCCAGGACCATGGATAAAACACCGAACCAGAGGAGTATCTGCAGGGCCACGATGGGCATGGAAAAGAGGATGAATGCAACCCTCAGGATGGCATAGAGGCCGATGTTTGCCACAAGGGCAGCAAGCACCGCGCTTACAGGGGTGGGAGCTGCTGTGTAGCCGTCAAGGTGAAGGGTGTGGAAGGGGACAAGCCCTGCCTTGATCCCGAGGCCTGTCAGAATCAGGCCAAAGGCCACTGCCATGGCAGGGCTGCTCATTCCGCTGAGCCTCACTGCAATATCCGCCATGTTGAGGCTTCCTGTGAGGCCATAGAGGAAGGCCACCCCTATCAGGAGAAGGGATGTCCCCAGGGAGCCCATTATCAGGTATTTGATACTGGCCTCAAGGGATGACCTGTTCTTCGGGAAGGCTATAAGACCGTAGGAGGCTATACTGAGCAGCTCCAGGAAGACGAAGAGGTTGAATATGTCTCCTGTATGAACAACGCCTAACATTCCTGCAAAGAGCAGGGAGAGCAGCGCATAGTACTTGGCGCGCCTTTCCCTTATGTAGGAGGATGAGAAGATTATTGTCATCAGTGCCACAAAGGATATCAGGATCGTGAGGGTTATGCTCAAGTAATCCCCGAATATTGTTATGCCATAGGGGGCCACCCACTCCTCCATCTGCATGGTCACGGGTGTGCCCGGGAGAACCTGGGGTATGGCAAGGAGTGAGAATCCCAGGGCCATGAGGGCCCCTGTGACAGCAACTATGGGGATATAACTGTCCCTCTTGAGGCTGACCAGGATTATCACAAATGCAGTGGTCATGTATACGGGTATGGTGAAGAAGCTGTAGAGAATCATCCCCTCAGCCTCCTTATTTTGCTGCTGTCAAGGGTCCCGAACTTCCTGTACAGGAGGATTGTTATGGAGAGTCCCACTGCCAGGATAGAGAGGTTAATCACTATGGATGTGAGCACAAGCGCCTGGGGCAGCGGATCCACGGCTGCCATTGAGAACCTCTGAAAGTCCAGGTCCTGCATAATTGGTATGATTCCCCCTGCCCTGTAGCCAAGGGCTATCAGAAAGACATGTATACCATTTGTCATTATGCCAAATCCCAGTAGTTTCTTTATCAGGTTGTCCTTCATAGCTATGGCATACAGTCCGGCCACAACGACACCCATCGCAAGTATGTATACAAGCATAACATCATTCCTTTGACATTCTGTTCCCTTAAAGCATGTCAAATCGTGACAGCAGGGCTGTCACTCCTTGACTATGGCATATATCAGGGTCACGATTGCTGTTATGACCATGAACATTCCAGTGATGTTCAGGAGCATGGTGAAGCCCCCGCTCCATAGATTGAAGTATGTCTGGGCAGAGAGCAGCTCGAACCTGAACTTCATCCCCATGCTCATTATCATTATCACCAGTATCAGGCCTGAGACGGATTTTATGTCCACCAGTTCCTCCTGGGTCAGTCGGTGCTCGACATCCCCCTCGCTGTAGACCAGGACCATCATGGCTATGGCTGTTCCTATAACAGCGCCGGCAGGGAATGCTCCCCCGGGGCTGAGATGCCCGTTTATTGCGATGTAGGCCCCGAGCAGGAGCATGAGGGGGAATATTATCCTGGCCACCGATTTAATGATGAGGTCCATGTCTCTTCCTCCTTATAATCATGAACACGCCCAGGGCAGCGCAGAACAGCACGGTCTCCTCTCCCAGGGTGTCGTATCCCCTGAAGTCCCAGACTATTGCATTGACTATGTTGGCTGAGCCGGTTTTCTGGAGGCCCTGCTCCAGGAAGAACAGGGCCACGTGCTTCCCCTCGAAGCTGCCGAAATCCGGGAGCCCTGTTACTGCCAGGATAAGGAATCCAGCCACTACTGCGAGGGCTGCCATACCCAAGAGCTTGCTAGTCTCCATGCTCAAGCCTCCTGGTCTTGCCTATCACAATCAGGAATATTAACAGTGTCAGGCCTGTTGTCACGGATGCCTGGGTCAGGGCAATGTCCGGTGCTGCCATGAGGTAAAAGGCGACAGCAGCAAGGAGGTCTGCTGCACCCAGAAGTATCACTGCATAGAGCAGGTCCTTTATCTCAATGGCTATGATGCTCATGACCATCAGGGCCAGAAGTACGGCTTCCAGTATCATCTTGACCTTCCTCCCTTCCTGCCTGCAAGGTCATTCCTGACAAGCCTGGCAGGCCTTATCCCGAGACCATAGGCAGAATCTGCAAGTGCATGGGTTGCCGTGGGGTTTGTGACAAGGTTGACTGCCAAAATCATGATAACCTTGAATAGATATATTCCAGGGTTGTAAAGGGCAATGCCTGCCAGGGCAAGGGTGAATCCCCCCACACTCACCATGGTGGCTGCATGACACCTGGTGTAGAAGTCAGGGAACCTGAGAATCCCCAGGGTTCCAACCAGGGTGACGGCCCCCGCGAACCAGAGCAATGCCTCGGATGCTATCTCTATCATCTCTTCCTCCTTGTATACCTTGCTATTGCAAGCGTCCCAACAAAGCTCGTTAATATAATGACCATGGATACGTCAAGATAGAGCCAGGCCTCTGCTCTCGCAGCAAAGAGCAGCATAATTATCACAGCTATGTTCATGAAGGCCCCCGCTGCCAGGGCCCTGTCCGCAAAGGTGGGCCCGCGAACCATGGCTGCCAGGGCAAGGAGCCCTGACAGTGCGAACAAATACTCTATCATGTTATCACCTTCAGTCCGAATCTGTGGAAGAGCCTTCCTATCTCCTTATCCTTTCTGTAGGCCAGGGTGTGGATGTAGAATCTTTCCTCATCCCCTGTGTTGACTGTCAGGGTCCCTGGCGTAAGGGTTATGGAGTTTCCGAAGAGGGTCTTTCCCAGCAGGCTCCTGAATTCCACCGGAACCTCCACCATGGCAGGCCTTACCCTTCCTGTGAAGACCCTCCTGGCCACGTCCCAGTGGGCAAGCACCTCCACATAGAGCATGACGACCAGGTAGACCAGAAGCCAGAACCACCTCATTGGATGAAGGACTATCCTGGGGGTATCCCTTGAGAGAAGGTGCCTGCAAATTATTGTTATGACAAGGGATATGACTATTCCTACAAATATATTCTCGGGCTGCAGGCTGAAGGTGAGCACCAGCCAGGCAATGAAAACCAAAAGAAAGGTAGCGGCCAATCTCCTCATAAATATA
>DAOVGQ010000011.1 GCA_030672315.1 Candidatus Aenigmatarchaeota archaeon
AGTTATAATTTACACAACAGCGATTGCCTGACTAAACCAATAAAATTGAGTCAGGAGGGAAAGGAAATGCTGATAACAGGCAGGTTGATAAGGGAGCTCAGGAACGAGGCCGGGCTTTCCCAGGCCGGGCTTGCCAGGCTGGCCAAGCTGTCCCAGGCCCACATAGCCAAGATAGAGGCCGGCAAGGTCGACCCGAGGCTCTCAACAGTGAACAGGATTCTTTATATACTGGGAAGCAGGGAGAGGAAGAAGCGCTGCAGGAGCGTTATGAATCCGAACATAATCTCCACTGACCCAGACGCGCTTGTGCATGAAACCATAAAAATCATGCATGAGCACAACATATCCCAGATTCCTGTCATGAAGGGCCAGGTTCAGGTAGGAAGCATAGACGAGGCCACCATAATCAAGAACATGGAGCGCAACCTGAAAAGGCTCCAGGTAAAGCACATAATAGACAGGCCCTTTCCCGTGGTGGACAGCAGGGACCCTGTGGAGATAATCAAGCCCCTCCTGGACTTCCATCCCGCAGTCCTGGTTACAGAAAAGGGAAAAATCAGGGGAATCATAACAAAGAGCGATTTGCTGAGGGTATGATTGTAGATTTTAAGTCCGGTAGCTGGCCGAGGTTCGCATTTCGTTGAAAGCCTTATTTTAAATAGCAAAACCAATCCCAAAACATGCCGAAGATAATAGGGATTGACCTGGCAGGCCTGGAGCGAAACCCAACAGGATTCTGTTTGCTTACTGAAAAAGGCAGCGAAGCCAAGACCGTTTTATCTGACAGCGAGATATTCAAGGAGATAGAGGAAGCAAGACCTGACCTCATAGCAATAGATGCTCCCTTCTCCTTCCCCGAGCAGGGCTACTACAGGGACGGCGACAAGCTGCTCCAGAGGGAAGGCTTCAGATGCCTTTCGCCGAGGTTTCCCGGCATGAGGCCGCTGGTCATGAGGGCGATGGGAATGGTCAGAGAGCTGAGGAACAAGGACTACAGGGTGATTGAGGTCTTTCCGCGCGCAACAGAGAGGATACTGGGCTCGGTTAAGGATGAGAAGGCAAACGAGCATGAATATGATGCCCTGCTGTGCGCACTCACAGGAAGATATTTCTTGGAGGGGAAATACAGGGCCCTGGGCAGGGAGAAGATTGTAATACCAAGGCTACTCTAAAAGCTGCTTCACGAACTTATTGGGGCTGAACATCTCCACACTGGAGTAGTCCTGGCCGGTTCCCAGGAACAGTATGGGCTTCCTTATTGTGTGAACAACAGAGAGTATGGAGCCGCCCCTGGGGTTTACATCTGTCTTGGTCATAACCACGCAGTCCACCCCCACTGCCTCATGGAACTGCCTGGCCTGCTCCACGGCATCATTTCCTGTCAGGGAGTCCACAACAAGGACCTTGAGTTCTGGGTTATTGACCCTTACGACTTTCCTTAACTCGTCCATAAGGTTCCTGTCGGTGTGTACCCTTCCGGCTGTGTCAGCCAGGACAACATCAAGCCTGTTCTTCTCGGCATACTTCACGGCATCGAATATCACGGCTGCTGAGTCAGAGCCGTACTGGTGCTTGATAACCTTGACACCAATCCTCTCACCGTGGACTTCGAGCTGCTCTATAGATGCGGCGCGAAATGTGTCAGCCGCTGCAAGTACTGGCCGGAAGCCCCTCCCCTTGAGGTAGCTCGCACACTTTGCGAGTGATGTGGTCTTACCCGAACCGTTATACCCAAGAAATACCATCAGCAGCGGCCTTCCTGATTTCCTGGCCCCCCTGATTAGCTTCTCCAGGTCTATCCTTCCCTGGTTAACTATTTCGAGGAGGCTCTCCTCAAAGGCCTCTGCAACAAAATCCGAGGCCTTACCCCTCCTGACCCTGCCCCTGACCAGTTTTTCCTTGAGCTTCTCCTTGAGGGAGTCCACTACCTCAAGAGCCACATCGCTCTGGAGTAGCTCGAATTCTCCCTCCTTGAAAAAATCATCTATGTCCTTTTCAGAGAGTTCCCTAGCAGAGACCCTCTCCCTGATTCCCCTCAGCCCGGCAAACCTTCCCCTCTCTCTGGGGGGCTTCTCCTCCGGCTTCTCAACCAAGGGTCCCTCAACCTTGAACCCCTCAGCCTCAGGTTTTTCAATCCCGGGCTTTTCAGCTTCTGCTTCCTCAACCCCATGCTCCTCAACCACAGGCCTTTCTTTAAACTCCTGAATGGGCTCCGTTTCCCTGGGTTTCACAGGCCTCTCCTTCCTGGCAGGCCTTGGCCTAACCTTCTCTTCCACGGGCTTCTCGGGTTTGGCAGGCCTTGGTTTGACTACCCTGGGCCTTTCAGGCCTCTTGGCTAGCTTCTCTTCAACAGGCTTCTCCTCTGCGGGGGCCTCGGCCCTTCTGGAGAGCCTGGCCACGCCCTCCCTGAGCTTCTTCTTCAGTGAGTCGAACATTCCCTTCACCTTGTAACTTATGGTTAATTAATGTGGGGGGTTCGTATTAAATATTTAAATACTCAATAACCAAGGGAAGTCCCATGGAGCCGCACATACTGGAACTGCCGAGAAGGGTAGTGGTAGGCAAGGGCGTCATAGACGACATAGGAAGGGACTACGAGATCCTGAGGCTGCCTGACAGGCCCCTCATCCTGGTAGATGATGCAACCCTGAAGATAGCAGGCGAGAGGGTTGCTGCCTCACTCTACAAGTGGAAGCCTGTTACAGAGAATGTCCGGGACTCCACAACAGAGGAGGCGGACAGGATATCAGGGGTTGCTGGGGACTGCTCGTGCATAATCTCAGTCGGAGGTGGAAGGGTGATAGACATTGGCAAGGTAGCAGCCTTCAGGAGGGGACTGCCCTTCATATCTGTCCCCACTGCCCCCTCACATGACGGCATAGCATCAGAGAGGGCCAGCCTGTCCCAGGGAAATGACAAGGCCTCAATAAAGGCCAGGCCCCCGCTTGCAATCATAGCTGACATAAGGATTCTCATGAATTCACCCCACAGGCTTATAGCATCAGGCTCGGCTGATGCGATATCCAACCTCACTGCTGTCCAAGACTGGAATCTTGCAAGGGATAGGGGGGAGTACTACTCCAGGTATGCTGCATCGCTTGCCATGTTCTCGGCAGAGATAGTCATAGACTCGGCAAGGCAGATACGTCAAAGGAGTGAGCGGGGCATAAGGAACCTCATGGAGGCCCTGCTGACCTCGAGCATATCCATGTCCATGGCAGGCTCCTCAAGGCCTGCCTCGGGCTCGGAGCATGCCTTCTCCCATGCCCTGGACAGCCTGGGCTCCGGGGCCCTCCACGGGGAGCAGTGCGGACTGGGCTCTATAATGATGGCACACCTCCAGGGAGGTGACTGGAAGAGAATAAGGGACGCTCTCAGGGAAATAGGAGCACCCACCAATACCAGGGAGCTTGGAGTCTCTGACAGGCTCGTTGTCGAGGCCCTTGTCAAGGCCAGGGATGTCAGGGACCGCTACACAACACTTAACGAGAAGCCGCTGGATAAAGATAGGGCAAGGGAGCTCGCCAGGGCCACAGGTGTGATAACATAATTGCCTGAGACAGCATAAAGCAATATATAAGTATTTAAATGCCCCATTATGAGTATAGTCAATTTATGAAGGAAAGCGGTGTATCGCTATGAAGCTGTTCAGGAAGAGGGGCCGCAGGAAATGGGTGATGAAGTACATCAGCAAGAGGCGGAAATCAGGCCCGCTTCACTTCACCCTTATTGACCCGGACAAGCAGAAACCAGCGGAAGCGGCAAAGCTGGCAGTGAAGGCAAGGGAGCTCGGAACCGATGCAATCATGGTCGGGGGTTCCCAGGCAGCTCAGGCCATATATCTGAACGACACCATCAGGGCCATAAAAGACAAGTGTGACCTGCCTGTCATACTCTTCCCTAGCTCCCATTCAGGGGTTTCGCCCTATGCTGATGCGGTTTTCTTCATGAGCCTCCTCAACTCGCGCTCGCCTGCATATC
>DAOVGQ010000040.1 GCA_030672315.1 Candidatus Aenigmatarchaeota archaeon
CGTCAAGAACAGGGCCTACAACCAGGCAGGGGCCTTCACAAGGGCTGAGCAGAACGCTGCCCTGTACACCCTGAACCATGTACTAAACACAGTACTGCTGCTCCTTTCCCCAATAGCATGCTTCTCAACCCACAGGATATACAAGGACCTGAGGGGCAGGGCCATAGAGGAGCAGGCCTTCCCTAAGCAGTTCAAATTTAAGGGAAAGAAGCCCGAATTCACAACCAGGGAGCTCATGGCCTTGAACAGCAGGCTCTGGAAGAGGAAGAAAGGGAAGGGTCTCTCCCTCAAGGCTCCAATATCCTATGCCATGCTCCCCACCAAGTTCAAGCCAATTGGAAGGGACCTCAAGGAGGCCCACAGCATCGAGAAACTGGAGTGGGGAAAGCTAACAAAAATCGTTATCTAGCGGCCCATTTTACTAAATTCAGCCATTTTTTCACTCGCGGAACCGAGGGAAAACTATTTAAATACCCGAATCAAAAACTTTATTAGTTGTTATCTAATGCACAAGAGTGCAATCTGGTGCCTTCGGCACCAGCAGGCACATTCGAGTCGGAGCGAAAAATATGGGCATAAAAAAACTCACAGACCTTGAAAGGGAGCTGAGCAGCTCCTACACCGAGAACCTCTCCATCAACACGGATTCAAGCAATCCCTGCATCAGGGATGTTCTCAGGATGCTGGGAGACCGAACACTATCCATTTCACTCCGAAGACACATCATGCTGAACTGATTTCCCTGATTCTTTATTTAACCCCTTTAATCCAATTCTATATTACATAGCCCCGAAAAGGGGCCGATGGTGAGGGATATGCTCGAGATAGTCTTCCTCGGGACAGGCTCGGGAATACCGAGCAAGAGGAGGAACCCTGCCTCGATATGGCTCCAGTATGAGGACGATGCCTTTCTCTGGGACTGCGGGGAGGGAACCCAGAGACAGCTCATGGCAGCCAGGACCAGCTTCATGAAAATAAGCAGGATATTCATCACTCACTGGCACGCAGACCACTGGGCAGGCCTCATAGGCCTTATGCAGACCATGAACATGGAGGGCCGGAAGAAGGCCCTGCACATACACGGCCCAGAGGCCGAGAGATTTGTGGGGGACCTCCTCGACCTTGACTACTGGGGTCCAAGGTTCAGGGTGGTTTCTCACAACGTCCCCTTTGAGGGAAGCGATCTCACCCCTGTCCATGAGGCCAAGAGGTTCACCATCCTTTCAATCCCTGTGAAGCACACTGTTCCTTCTGTGGGCTACGCCTTCCACGAGCACGATGTCTGGAACGTTGACATCCAGAAGGCAGGGAAGTTCGGGCTCCACCAGGGCCCCCTGGTTGGCAGGCTCAAGAGAGACGGCAAGGTCAGTGTCAGAGGGAAGGTCGTGACCCTGAAGCAGGTGGGCTACATCAAGAAGGGTATCAGGGTGGCCTACACAGGGGATACAGAACCCTGCAAGAACCTGGAGAAGCTCTGCCAGGGCGTGGACCTCGTGATACACGACGCCACATTCCTTGAGGAGAGGGAGGACCGCATGCACGGGGATGTCAAGAAGGCGGCCCAGCTGGCCAAGAGGTGCAGGGTGGGCGAGCTCATCCTTACCCACTTCTCCAGGCGCTACACAGACATCAGGCCCCTCAGGGACGAGGCCCTGAAGATATTCAAGAACACCAGGGTGGCTGAGGACCTCATGCGCATCAGGCTTAAGAAGAGCAACCGTTAGATTCCTGCCCAGCAAAAACTTTATATACCACCTCATTAACTATTTTCTAGTTGCAAATAGGTGATGTTATGGCAGATGAGCTTGATATGCTGTACAGGGCCGCATATGCAGGTATCGGGACTCTTCCAAGCAAAGAGAACTTCGATAACATGATTGAATTAACAAAGGAACTAGGAATCTATAAAGGGTTTTCACGGAGATTTGATGGTGATAAGGGGTCTGGAAATTCGCGAATGCATAAATATGTTTTAATGTTTACAGATGAATCAGAACTGGGGTTTTATATAAGGGATACAACGTGATATCATGAGAAACTACCGATACATAACCAACAGGACCCTGCTCAACAGGGCAGGGGAGGAGAAGGGCAACATAGCCGTGATGGTTCCCAATGACTCTGACACAGCCAGGGTTCGCTACAGGTGCCCTGAATGCGACCACTCCGAGCAGGGCGAGAGAGAGTGGAAGAGGCCCTTTTCTTTAAAGTGTTCTGGCTGCGGTTTCCTTATCAGGCTTTCCAGGCTCAAGAACGAGATAAAGAAGGAAAAGAGGCTGGCCAGGAAATAGCTTCTCATATCACATTTAGGCATTGGGGTGTTGTTGATGGGTGAATACATTATTGATGGCTTCAGGGATGACGTTGACAGGGAGGAGACCTTTTTCTTCACACTGGATACTGAAGGAAGGCTCATTAAGGAGGGATATAATAACTCAAATCTGGCAAGGGGGCTGGGTATCCTGCCACTTGAGTCAGACATCGGAACCCACATTCATGATTATGTTGATCGCTGGAATATGCCAGAGGAAAGCAAATTATATGTAAGAGAGGGCTATAAACAAATACTCTCTGGATATCCAGACTTTTTCCAGACACATTCCAACACGACAATAACAAACCAGAAGGGATATACCGTTCACATTCACCTGTCAGCTGCCAGGATACCAGTGGGCATAATTAATGAGATGCACGAGGAATCGGCTGTGACTGCAGGGAAGAGGGAAGGTGAAAGGCTTATTGAAGGCTTTGGCGGAGTTGCCCATGAACTGAAATCCCCGCTTGCACAATGGGAGGGATTACTACTTCGAGCAGCAAAAGAGATTGAGAAGCTGGGAATCAAGGAACTGGGGGGAGTGGAGATTCCTGAGTATCTAAGATACATTGATGCTGGGAAGCGCCACTACCAGAGGCTTGACAAAACAGTATGGAACATGCTCAAGCTCGCAGAAGGAAAGCTGGAGGTAAACAAGAGGGAGGCCAAGCTCTGGGATGAGATATTGTTTCCATCGCTTAACCAGACTTCTCATGTTATCAACTATAAGAGGATACGCGTCGACTATGACGAGGGCATTGAGGAGGCCTCCTTGGTCACCGACCCTGACCTGATGCAGATAGTCTATGTAAACCTGCTTTCAAATGCTGCAAACTACACGCCCCGATACGGCAGGATGAGGTGCGGCATAAAAGAGATGCCGGGTGAGTACTGGCTTAATGCTGAAAATGAGGGTCCGGTCATACCTGATGAATATGAGCACACCCTTTTCGAGGCGGGCTTCAGGGTTACTGACACTGAGGAGAGTAATTCTAAGGGAACCGGCATAGGGCTTGCCACGTGCAAGAGGATTGTGGAGGCCCTGGAGGAGAGGATATTCTATGAAAAGGGAAGAGAAGGGGGCGCAAACTTCATAATAACATGCAAGCGTGAGTAAACCTTTATAAACCCCTTATTCAACTGCTAATTGTGTGAGCCGGGTACATAGCTTCCTAACCCTTTTTACAGAAGCTTCCGCTTTCGCTAAAAGCGTTAACGGAAAAATGTGAAAAGGGGAGGGAGGAAGCTCCACTCACCTAAGCCTTTTTCAGAAAAGGCTTAAGCCAAAAGGAGTTGGTCTCCGCTTCGCTACGACCAACTTCCGGAAACTTGAGCCTTGATGGGAAGGGTACTGCACCGCCGGAAGGCGGGGGCTGAGAAGTCCGTGCCAGGAGCAGAAAGACACTGCCCTCCAGGAGCCCTGAAGGCCTAAAACCCCCAGGCAACTGACGGGAAAAGCCCGAGCTTGGATTGGGGCGGCAGGTGAAAAGGCTTGGCAATGCAGGGGTGCAAGCTTTAAGCGCATTAGACAGATGCTATGGTCCCTATACCTCCTTGGGGAGTGCGGGGCAACAGAAAGTGGGCTACTCCCGGCACACACCAAACCTCTTTCAAAAAGAGGTGAATAGCACAATCCGGTGCTGAAGGCACCGGCAAGCACCACGCCAGAAGGAGTTGGCCACTCACACAGCTCGGGCCAACTTCCACAAAAAGGATTTATTAACTAAGGATAATACTGAAGTGATAGCATGGGAAAGAAGCAGAAGATTCAGATGCCTCAAAGTACCGCGGGGCTAGAGGCTTAATAGCCGGCTTTTCCGCTACTTTGACGAGTCCAAAGAGAAGATAAAGTTCAAGCCAGAGCACATAGTAGCGGTCTGTGTGGTCATAATAGTTGTTGAGATTCTCCTGAAGCTGGGCTTCCTAATCTAATTCTTCAGAACAAAGCATTTAACAAATCTCTGACAATTCTATTCTATGGACAGGCCCAGGTACGGCATGCTCACCGACCCCTCCAGGGACATAGTGAAGGAAATAAGGGCTGCCCAGAGGATGGGCTTTGATTATGTGGAGATTGGAATAGAAATCCCTGAGGGCCATTATGACACATTGAAGAGGAGACGGAGGGAGATACTCAAGGCCCTCAAATCATTCAGGCACCCCCCTCTTGGGCACACCGCGTACTGGTCTGACCTCTGGTCTGATTATGAAGAGGTGAGGCAGGCATGGCTCAGGGTGGCCAGAAAATCCATAGATGTCTCTACCTCCCTGGGCTGCAGCAAGCTGAACATCCACGCACCTATCCTACATGGTATGTACAAGGATGAGCCATACAAGAGCAGGGCACTCAGAAATACAGCAAAGAGTCTCAGGGAGCTTGTCCGCTACGGCCACGGCAGGGAAATAAAAGTCATGCTGGAGAACATGCCTGACCCGGATTGCATGCGTTTCAAGGAATTCTCCTACATACTCGGCAGTGTTCCTGGCCTGGGGGCGCATATTGATACAGGGCACTGCTTTGTTGAGGGCGGTATGCGTGTGGTCTCCAGGTACATCAGGACCTTCAGGGACAGGCTCGAGCACATCCATTTCAGTGATAATCAGGGCGAACAGGATGACCATATCGGGATAGGCCAGGGAGTGATAGACTATTTCAGGGTGATGAGGCTTCTCAGGAGGATTCGCTATGACAAGACCATAAGCCTGGAGATATTCTCAGGCAGGAGGGACCTTAAAAATTCCCTTAAAATAATAAAGGCAATAGAGGAGGAGGTATGGTAAAGATAATGCTCGGGCCTGCGGGTTCATCTGGTTACGGAACCCTTGAAGGCATAAAGTTCGTCAAGGAGCAGGGCTTACAGTGCATGGAGGTAGAGTTCGTGCGCGGGGTAAAGATGAAAAACGATCTTGCAAAGCAGTGCGGCAAGGTAGCCAAAGATTTGGACATCTCTCTCAGTTTACACGCACCCTACTACATAAACCTTTCCTCTGCAGAAATGGAAAAAAGAAAGGCCAGTGTCAAGAGAATCCTGGACTCCTGCGAGAGGGGCCATTACTTGGGGGCTACCCACGTGGTTTTTCATGCAGCCTACTACGGCAAGCTCTCGCCTGAGAAGACCTATGAGATTGTGCGGGATGCTGTAAATGACATGCAGTCTGTCCTTGACAAAAACGGCTGGAAGGTCAAGCTCGCCCCCGAAACCACAGGAAAGGTCTCCCAGTGGGGAACCCTTGATGAGATCTTGAAGCTCGCCAAGGAAACTGGCTGCTCCTTCTGCGTTGATTTCGCGCACATATACGCACGAAACCGTGGGAATATTGACTATGCCCAGGTCTTGGATAAAATTCAGAAGGCCGGCCATACCCCAAAGGGCACAAGCAAACACATCCATTGCCACTTCTCCAACATCAACTACGGCCTTAAGGGAGAGCTCAATCACCTTGTCCTGGACAGCAAGCCGCCCTTTGAGCCCCTCGCAAAGGCCCTTCTGAAAAGGAATCTGGACGCAAACATCATTTCAGAGACTCCAGATACATGGGAAGGGTCACTAAAGATGAAGCGTATATTTGAGAATTTAGGATACAAATTCTGAAACAGCATATTCCGTTGCTTTGCAATGGCCCCGTAGCCAACTGCAAGGCGAAGGTTCGACTTTCGCCATAATCTTAGCCAGTCATTTATAACTTTGGACATCAAAAGATTAAGTCAATACTGTAAGGTTAATGATTACATGCAGGCTTATATCGATTGAACAAAGCCAGATTGTGCATGAGTGTGACGTTTATGATAGAGGTTTGCATTCACGGAAGGGGTGGCCAGGGGGCTGTAACAGCCGCATCACTTCTTGCCATGGCCGCAGGCCATGACGGTAAATATTCACAGGGCTTCCCAGCCTTCGGGGTGGAGAGGAGGGGCGCCCCTGTCAGGGCCTTTGCCAGGATTTCCGACAGGCCCATAACTATACGCTCCCAGATATACAGCCCTGACTATGTAATAATCATGGACCCCACGCTCTGCGGGCTCCCTGAGATAACAGAGGGAATCAAGCCTGAGACAGTGATTGTGATAAACAGCAAGTCAGGCCGTGGAGGATTCAGGAACAAGACCTACCAGTATGATGCGACCACCCTTGCCCTTAAGGTCCTGGGGAAGGACATCGTGAACACCGCAATACTCGGGGTGTTCGCCAAGGCCACGGGGCTGGTCTCCCTGAAGGGAATTCTCGATGCAATAGACAGGAACTTCCCTGAGAAGCTGGCTGAGAAGAACAAGGAGCTGGTGAGCAAGGCCTACAGGGAGACCAAGGCGTGATAAGTATATGTCCCGCGATACCCCTTTTGTGGCACGAGCGGGAATGGTGAAGAAGAACATGCCATCCTGAAGGGACGGAGGTTGAAGGATATGGCAGATAAGCTCAATCCAGGTGCAGTGGCTGACAGGCCGGGCTCGTCAAGGCAGAACAAGACAGGCTCCTGGAGGACCTTCAAGCCCATTGTCACTGACAAGTGCACAGGCTGCGGGCTCTGTGTTCAGTACTGCCCAGAGGCCTGCATAGAGGTCAAGGCCGTGGGGGGGAGGAAAAAGGCAGTGATAAACTATGACTTCTGCAAGGGCTGCCTGATATGCCTGGGAGAGTGTCCCCAGAAGGCCATAAAGTCAGAGAGGGAGGAGAAATGACCTATGTAATGGTTTACATAACAACAAAGAGCGAGGAGGAGGCCTCCAGGATTGGTGAGACCCTGGTCAGGGAGAGGCTTGCTGCATGCGCAAACGTAATCCCTGAAATCCAATCCACATACTGGTGGAAGGGGAAGCTGGAGAATGAGGGCGAGACGGCCCTGCTCCTCAAGTCCGTACAGGATAATGCCCAGAGGATAATCGACAGGGTAAGGGAACTTCACAGTTATGAGGTTCCCTGCATAGACATAATCCCGCTTTCAGGAGGAAATGAGGAATACTTCAAATGGATTGATGAGAACATAAAACTTGAAAACAATAGGCAAGGATGAGGAGAAATGACTTCAAGGAGATACAAGCCAAAGCACAAGACAAGGGGAGAAGAGAAGAACGTCGTGGAGGTATCCCATGCTGTTTCGGAGGCAGTGAAGCTCTGTGAGCCTGATGTTATGGCCATCTATCCCATAACTCCACAGACGCATGTCTCCGAGGGACTTTCCCAGATGGTAGCCGACGGCGAGGTCAGGGCAGAGAAGATAAATGTGGAGTCTGAGCAGTCCGCCATGTCAGCCTGCATAGGCGCCCAGGCCACGGGTTTGAGGGCCTACACGGCCACGTCCAGCCAGGGGCTTGCCCTGATGCACGAGATACTCTTCGTAGCCTCGGCCATGAGGCTTCCCATTGTAATGACAGTGGTCAACCGCTCCTTATCCGCTCCCCTCAGCATATGGAACGACCAGCAGGACTCCTTTTCCCAGAGGGACACAGGATGGATTCAGCTCTATGTCGAGGACGGCCAAGAGGCCCATGACACCCAGGTACAGGCCTTCAGGATAGCCCAGGAGACCAGCCTCCCTGTCATGATGTGCATGGACGGCTTCATGCTTTCCCATGTCTATGAGCCTGTTGAGTTTCTCACCAAGGGGCAGGCCAGGAAGTTCGTCCCCAAGTACAGGCCTGACTATGCCATGAATCCGGGCAAGCCCGTCACCATGGGAACACTTGCCACACCCCAATATTATATACAGTTCAGGAAGCAGCTCCATGATGCCCTCCTGGCCAGCAGGGACATCATCAAGAGGGTCAATTCAGAATTCGCCAGGGCCTTTGGCAGGTCCTATGGGAACGGCCTGGTAGAGGAAATCGGCATGAAGGGCAGGAAGCATGCCCTGATAACCATAGGCTCTGTTACCGGCACGGTAAGGGCCGTGGCCGAGAAAGAGGGCGTCGGCATCATCAAGGTAAGGAGTTTAAGGCCCTTCCCAGAGGAGGATC
>DAOVGQ010000035.1 GCA_030672315.1 Candidatus Aenigmatarchaeota archaeon
AGAGCCCCTTGCAGAGCTGCTTTCGATTGCCCTCCTGTCGGTCGGGGTCCTCTTTTTGATTGGGGTTCTCGGTTTCTATCTGATATTCAGGGCCACAAGGGTAAGGTTCTGGATGCTTATAGGGATTGCTTCCCTGCTGGCAGCCCTTGGAGTAGGAATGGTTGTGGCCTTCACAGACTGCTGCGGATTACAGGCCCCGCTCCAGGGAATCGGGGCCTGCCAGGGATGGATGTATGACTATGCTGACACCCTGCCGTCGCCCTGTGTAGAGGACCTGCTGCTGCTGTCCTCCAACGGGGTGATGCTCATACTCCTAGGAGAGATATTTGCGCTCTATGCCCTCTTCAGGATGATGAGGGTTATGGAATAGGGCCGAGGCAATAGTTTTTAATAATTATTAAAAGTTCAATAATAGAGTAAAATGTGATATCATGGCAGCCAGGAAGCTCCCTGAGGAGACCCTTATCAGGAAGACAACCTCCATCTGTCCTGAATGCCTCAAGATAATAGAGGCGGACATATTCGAGCGGGAGGGTAAGGTCTGGATTCGCAAGAGCTGTGACAGGCACGGAGAATTCGAGGATCTCTACTGGGGGGACTACGAGCTCTTCAAGAGGGCAGAGGGGTGGGCCAGGAATGGAAAGGGTATCTACAATCCAAACGTGACCAAGGAGAACCCTGTCTGCCCCAGGGACTGCGGCCTCTGCAGCATGCACAAGAGCCACACTGCACTGGCCAATGTTGTCCTAACCACAAGGTGCGACAGGAACTGCTTCTACTGCTTCTTCTATGCCGAGAGGCTGGGCTATGTGTATGAGCCGAGCATGGGGCAGATAAGGGAGATGCTGAGCAAGCTCAGGAACGAGAGGCCGGTTCCCTGCAATGCGGTGCAGCTTACCGGAGGGGAGCCCACAATGAGAGAGGACCTTATTGACATTATCAGGATGTGCAGGGAGGAGGGCTTCGACCATGTCCAGCTCAACACCAACGGGATAAGGATATCCCAGGATTTGGAGTTCACAAGGATGCTGAGGGAGGCCAGGGTGAGCACCCTCTATCTCTCCTTTGATGGTTTGACTCCCAGGACAAACATCAAGAACCACTGGGAGATTCCAGGGGTTTTGAGGAACTGCAGGGAGGCCGGGATAGGCATAGTCCTGGTCCCCACTGTGATAGGGGGCCTGAATGACGGGGAGCTTGGAGATATCCTCAGGTTCGGGTTCAGGAACAATGATATTGTGAGGGGGGTGAACTTCCAGCCTGTTTCCCTGGTGGGCATGATGCCAAGAAAGGAGCGGGAGAAGAGGAGGATAACCATACCGGATGTCATAAGGAAGATTGAGGAGCAGACACATGGTCAGGTGGGAATGGAGGACTTCTTTCCTGTCCCGAGCATGCTCAGGATAACCAACTTTGTGGAGGGCATGACAGGCAAGCCCGAGTACGACCTCGGCTCACACTTTGCCTGCGGCATGGGAACATATATATTCAGGGAGAATGGGAAGATGATTCCCATCACGAGGTTCGTGGATGTTGCAGGGCTTCTGGAATACCTGGACGAACTCGGGGACAGGCTCAAGGAGAAGAAGGGCAGGTTCAGGAGGGGCGCAGGCAGGCTGAAGGAGGGCACATCCCTGCTGTTCAGGATAAACTCCTTCATAGACAAGGACAGGGCCCCGGAGGGTTTCGGGATAGGTAAGATTCTATACAACGCCCTGGTGAAGCATGATTACAGGGCCCTGGGGGACTTTCATCACAAGAGCCTCTTTGTGGGCATGATGCACTTCCAGGATAAATTCAACTATGACATAGAGAGGGTGAAGAGGTGCTGCATCCACTACGCTATGACAGACGGAAGGATTGTCCCCTTCTGCGCGTTCAATGTGATACCGGAGTGGTACAGGGACAAGGGTCAGAAGTCGCAGGGAATTTCCATCAAGAAATGGGAAGAGAAGACAGGGAAGAAGATACAGGACGACCAGTACAGGAGAAGGGTCAAGGAGCTGGAGGGCACGAAGCTCTATAAGGAAACATACAGGGGGCTCCTGAAAAAGAAGTAGTGATTTATGATGACAGGAGAACTAACACCAGAACAACTGGAGGGGGTCCTTGAAAACCTGCCTGTTGAGATATCTTTTGTGGACGGGAATGACACTGTAAGGTATTTCAATAAATTCGGTAAGAGGATATTCCCTAGACCAGAAACCGTCATCGGCAGAAGGGTCCAGGACTGCCATCCTGAGAAGAGTCTGGACAAGGTGGAGGAAATATTAAAGGGGTTCAGAGAGGGGAAGCTGGATAAGGCTGAATTCTGGATAGAGCTCAGGAGCAGGAAGATATTGATTAGGTATTTTCCTGTAAGGGATGAAGACGGAAGGTATTTGGGTTGCCTTGAGGTCACACAGGACATAACAGATATACAAGAAATCAGAGGGGAAAAGCGGCTTCTTTGAAAACCGGCTCAAATATAAAAACCAGCCAGTGCAATTATAATCATGGCTGACCTTGTGCTATCAGTGACATACTTTGGGATACTTCTCGGTCTGGGGATAATCGTTGCCAACCTTCTCAAGAAGGTCAGGATTCCTGACACGTTCTTTCTCCTGCTGCTGGGCCTTCTCCTGGGGCCCACCCTGTATCTGAATCCCGCCATTACCGGTTACATATCCACCACTCTGGTGGATGTCAGCCAGATGGGAAACGTCCCTGACTTCCTCAGGACACTGGCCCTGATAATGGTTGTGTTCACAGGGACATTCAACCTGGGCCTCAGGACATTCCAGAAGTTCGGGAACTTGGCAGTGAAGATTGCCATTGCAGGTGTTCTCTTCAATACTGTTGTTATGGGGCTCATAGCCAATATCCTGTTCGGATTCGATTTGATATACTCCTTCCTCATAGCTGCAGTGATTTCAGGGACGTGCACGAGCGTGGTGTTCGCCTTCGAGGGCTCCCTGAAAAAGGCCATCAATACATTGAACGTTATAAAGGTTGAGTCAATACTCAACTCGCCCCTCAGCGTGCTGCTTCCCATACTCTTTCTTGGCCTCGTGGCCCTGGAACCCGGGGCCATAATAGACCCCATGAAATACCTGAATCAGTTCTGGGTGATGATTGCTGTTGGA
>DAOVGQ010000074.1 GCA_030672315.1 Candidatus Aenigmatarchaeota archaeon
GCAAGGACGCTTCTCTTCAACAGATGGGACACCTCAGGTGTTGTTGTTAATGATAGGGGACTCAAAAACTACATAAACCTCGCTCCCATAGTCGTGCCCAGGACAGGAGGCAAGTACGGCTCTGGCCGCTTCCAGAAAGACAGGATGTCCATAGTCGAGAGGTTCATGAACAGGCTCATGGTATCCGGCCACAGGGGCAAGAAACACAAGCTCACCTCCGGCCGCCACGTCGGCAAGACACCCAAGCTCTACAACATCGTGAAGGAGGCCTTCACCATAATCGAGAAGAAAACCAACCAGAACCCCCTGCAGGTCCTGGTCACCGCAATCGAAAACTCGGCCCTGCTCGAGGAGGTGGCCTCGTACAGGCTGGGTGGAATCATAGCCCGCAATGCTGTGATAACCTCCCCCCAGAGGAGGCTCGACCTTGCCCTGAGGTACCTCACCCAAGGAATCTACCGCTCATCCTTCAGGAGCAGGCAGAGCCTTTCCAGCGTGATAGCCAGTGAGCTTATAGCCGCCTCCAGCAACGACAACAAGAGCTTCGCTGTTTCCGAGCGCAACAGGATAGAGAGGGAGGCCGAGGGCGCCAGGTAATCCCTGATTCTCTGTTCAGACCTCCCCGAGCCCTGCTATCCTTGTCGGTTCATTCCTGTCCTTGTCCCTCTCCAGCCTGTAGAGGTTTCCGCCCACACCCTCTGATACCCTGTCGTCATGGGTTATCAGAAAAACCTGCTCCACAAAGCTCCCTATCCTCTCCCTTAGGGCATCTGTCAGGTGCTCTATCGCATTATCATCCAGGTTGTGCGTGGGCTCATCGAGTATGAGCCACCTTAAATTGGGTATGAACGCCATGGAAAAGGCCACCCTCAGGGCCAGGGCTGCTATGGACCTCTCGCCCCCAGAGGCCAGGCCCTCGACATTGATCCAGCCCCCGTTCTCCCTCAGCTGGAGCACATAGTCCTTTTCAATAGCCAGCCTTATCCCTGTGAAGTCCCTGTAGGGATAGAGCTCTCTCCATATCAAGTTCATGGTGCTGTTCACGCTCTTTAGGAACTCCTGCCTGAGCTGGTCCTGGGTGAGCCTGACCGCATTCACGAACCTCCCCATCCGCTCAACAAGCTCCTGGTCGAGCATGGTCTCCTGGCTGTACTTCACCATGAGCTCATCCCTTGACCTGAGCTCCCTGAGCATCTCCTGCCTGTCCTCTATCCGCTGCTCTGCGGCCTCGAGCCTTGTTCGCAGCTCCCCTTCCTCGCTTACTGCCTTCTTCAGCTCCTCCCTCAGGCCCCTTATGTCAATGTCCTTGAGCCTTTCGGACAGGCCCTTCTCCTGCTTAACCATCTTCCCCCTCCTCTTTTCGTACTCCTCCCTCCTCTTCTCCAGGCCTGCCACAAACTCCACATCCTTCATAACCCCCCTGAGATTCTCAAGCTCCCTGCGCCTCTCCTCCAGTCCTGACTCCAGCTCTGAAAGAGTCTCCCCTAACTTCTCAATTTCCGCGGCCAGACCGGCCACCTCTTTCCTTAGCCTCTCCCCCCTCAGCCTCCGCGATTCCACAAGCTCCCTCTTCTTGGCAGGGGATATCTCGCTCTCGCACAGGGGGCATCTGTCCTCGAGCCTCTGGAGGTCCTCCAGACCGTCCGTTATAATCTTTATCTCTGTGTTCAGAGAGGCTACCCTCTCCTTACCCTGCTCCATGCTCCTCCTTGCAGCCTCGATTCCCTTCTCAAGCTCCTGGACTTCCTTCTCTGCTGATCCTGTCTTCTTGGCCAGGGATTCCCTGTCAGCCCCTTCCACCCCTAATTTCTCCCTTATGCTCTCCTCTATCTGCCTGATACCGGCCTCCACCCCCTCAAGGCTTTTCCTGACATCATTGAGTTCGGCCTCATTCTCCTCGAAATCGGACACCCTCTCCTCAATATCAGCAACCTCCTCCCTTGCCTTTTGGGCCTTCTTCTCCAGCCTCCCTGTGTCATCCTGGAGGCCCTCGAGTTCCTTCCTTATCCTGGAAATCCTTTCAGGCAGCTTCTCCTTCCTGAGCTCTGCCAGCATTCTGAGCTTCTCCTCCCTTCCCTGCCTTATCCTGTTCGCCAGGGATACTGCCCCCTCTCTAGCACGTTCGAACCTGTCCAGCCTGAGCATCCTGTCTATGTGCTCCATCCTCTGGCCACGGGGAATCCTGAGGAAGTAGTCTATGGCATTCTGCTCTGAATAGACAGCCTTGGAAAAGAGCTCGTAGTCCATGTCCAGAATCCTTGAGACCTCCCCGGTCACGCCCTGGGCAGTGGCCTCCAGGAGCCTCCCATCTTTCCTGAGCTCGGCCTTCACAGTTCCCTTACCCCTCTGGATGGCCCTCATAACCGAATAGGCCTTTCCTCCCAGGGAGAACTCCAAGAATACCTCAGCCCCGTCCATTGCTTGGGGCCTCTTCATTATCAAATCATCCAAGCCAACCCTCCTGGCCTGGAGCGCAGGGAATGTCCCGAACAGGCCAAATGACATGGCCTGCATGATGCTTGTCTTTCCTGAACCCATTATCCCTATTATCGCATTAACCCCTTTGGAGAACTCGAACTCTGACTCAAGGTGGGACTTCCAGTTCCTGAGCCTAACCCTTGTTATCACGAAAACCCCCAATCAACTATTGGAGGAAAAACTTTTAAGGGAAGACTTAAATTGCTTTCCTTGAAATAGTAAAAAAGAATCCACGATTGTAAAATTGGTGCTAATATGGGAGAATTCGACCAGACAGAACTCATAACCACGCTCAGGAAATCTAAGAAGCCGATTAAAGAGCTTGAAGACGAGCTCTATGAATATTCCAGAGATAAAAAGCTCGCATTGCTCCTTCCTGCCCTGTATTCTGAATTCGAGGGTCCTGCCCTTCCCCACATAATCAATGAATTGAAAGAGGTCCCGTACATAAACGAGATTGTGATGCCTCTGGGAGGGAAAGCATATGAGTCCCAGTTCAGACAAGCCAAGGATGCAATGTCAGTCTTGAAGAGCAAGAAAAGGGACGTAAATGTTATTTGGATTGAAAGCCCAAGAATCCTGAAGATTGCAGAAAAAATTGAAGATGAGGTTGGGCCCACAGGAGAACATAAGAAGGGATATGGGGCCTGGGTATCAGAGGGAGCAATAATAGGAAGGGAGAAATCCAATATCATCGCACTTCATGATTGCGATATAGTCAACTACGACAGGTCTTTGCTGGCTAATCTTGTTCACCCTGCAATGCACCCTGACATGAACTATGCCTTTGTAAAGGGGTTTTATGCCAGAATAGGAGAAGTGTCTTCTGAAGATAAGGCCACAACAGAGGAAAGGTTTTATGGAAGGGTAACAAGGCTTTTTGGAAAACCTATCATGACCACACTCAAAAATGTTGCAAGAGAATATTCTCCAGTTGGTGATAAAGTCTATGAATTTCTTAAATTCGCTAATGAGTTCAAATTCATTTTTGCAGGCGAATTCGTGATAGAAACAGAGGATGCAAAAAAACAGAGGATAACCGATAACTACGGTCTTGAGACTGTTCAGCTTTGGGAGGCTTTTCATAAAATAAGTATGAAAAAAATATGCCAAAAAGAGATTGCTGATACTTATGAACACAGACATCAGGAACTTAAATCAGATGATTCAAGCCAGGTATCAGGGCTTCAGAAGATGGCTCAAGAGATTTCACTCAACCTTTACGATAGATTGATTGAAGGTGGCATGGAACTCAACGTAAGCCGACTGAATGTAATAGAAAAGTTGTATTATAACCTTGGTAAGCAATTTATAAACAAATACAGGGATGATGCAATGTCAAGAGGTATCCCCTACAACAGTGCAGAGGAAGAGAAGACCTTGGAATTGTTTTACAACACATTAAGGGGAGTGAAAGGAATGATATTTAATGAAAGGGGTGAATATACACCTCCGGACAACCTTATAATCATGCCTAACTGGGATAGGATTCACGCTGCAATACCAACTGTTTACAAAGAACTCATTAGTGCTATACGTCAAGATAATAAAATCTAGATCTTCTTGACCTTCCCCGGTGTGGGCTCATAACATATACCCTCTGCAAGAATCTCATTCAGGACGCTCTCTATCCTTGTTTCAGGGGCCTTGACTTTTTCCAGAATCACCCTGTACTCCACACCCTCTGCCTCTGAATCTATGACAGCCAGGATTTCCTTTCTCAGCTCTGTATCGTCTTCCTTCCCCTCCTTTTCACCTTCCTTGCCTTCCCCACCAGATGCCTCCTCTTGAGAGGCCTCTGGAGGCCTTGCCTTGAGCTCCCTGGCCTTCCTGATGAGCTCGAGCCTCCTCAGTATCTCCATGTTCGGGTCCTGCACCCTTGTTATGATCTCTGGGATTATGTAGATCTCCCCGTTGTACTCCCTGACCTTTCCAACAAGGTCGACAAGGTCCCCCACCCTGGATTCATCCACAGGCTTGACTGTCTTGAAGGTCTTGGCCCTTATGGTGTCTGTCCCGTCGTCCAGGGTGATGCTCCCGAAGTTCCCGTCCTCTGACAGAAACCTGGCGGCCACTGTCCCGAGCACCCTGGCCCTTGAAACCTTCTCCCCGGAATCAGTCACAACAAAACTGGGCTCCATGCCCTCTCTCTTGACCCACCTTCCGTTCATGAGCTCAGAAATCCTGACCTTCTTGGCAGTCATCCTCTCTATGGGCATGGGATAGATTTGTAACCAAGTTTTAAATAGAGTTTCCCAGGCAATCGCCGACCCCGGGGTGTTAAGCTTAAATACAACCTTAAAGAACTATACTATCAAGGCCAAAAAATCAAAATAAGTTAAAACGGCCCTAAGGCACGGTGTACACACTGAATGACATGTGATGACTGCGGGAAAGCGGTTGTTTGTCGGACGTGCGAGATGCACAATCCAAAGGGAGCCAAGATTTGCAAGGACTGCTGCATAACCAAAATGAAGGGACATGCATGCAGATGGTTCGAGCTGTGCTGGTGAACCAGCACCTTTTTTGCGCCTGCAAATCCAGCCTGACCTGACTATACCGTTCTACACTGTTCACACTTACAGGCCAGACAGCATTCACTTCTTCCCTTTCTTTTCAGGCTCCTCTTTTGGCTCTTCAGAGGGCTTCCCTTCTTTTACCTCTTCCTTCTTTTTCTCAGGTTTTTCCTCAGAAGCGGCCTTGGTTTTCTCCTCGGGCTTGCCCTCTTCCTTGGCAGCCTCGGCCTTTCCTTGCTTTGTCTGCTCCTCGAGAATCTGCTCGCTCCTGCTCTTCTCAGGGGCCTTTTTATCTAACATGGATTCGACCTCCTTCTGGAGCTTTTCCTTTTTCTCTTCCTCTGCAGGCTTCTCCTTCTTTTCCTTTTTCGTTTCTCCGAGGAGCTGTTCCAAGGGCTTGCTGCCGTAGGTGACGACCTTCACGTTAATCTGGGATATCGCATCAGAGATGGTGTTGCCCCTTACGGACTTCCTCTTTCTCTGCCCCCTTGTTTCTGGATGGAATCCAGGGCCGATGCTCAGCAAAAGCCTCTTCCTTGCAATTCCCTCAACATCCCTCCTCATGGGGAATCCCTGGGCATCAGAGCCCCCTGTTATCTGGAGCTCGTATCCCGAGAGGCCCATGGGGTCTCCCTTAACCTTGTCACCTACACTCTTTCCCATGAAGCCTGATACCTTCTGCTCTATCTCCTTCTGAAAGGCCTTCCTGCTCTTTGGGTCAGAGACCACTACCTTGAAGTTTGCCATAAAACACACCCCCAGTTCTTTAGACAGACGGCCATGGCGGGGCCGCCCCAACCCTTACTATCAGGTGGCTCCGCCACCTGCAAGGGCCTTTGTGGCCGGGTTCTGATAACATAATGTTACAAGGGGTTTATAAGCCTTTCCTAAACCCGGCCTCATCCAGGGCTAGGTCAGTGCAATCGCGAAATTAAGCAGCAGCACAAATAGCAGCGCCCAGCTCAGGCCGTTCATCACCCTCTTTGAATGCCTGGGGATGAGCCTGTCCAGGACTATCCTCCACATCCTTCCCCCGTCCAGAGGCCCCAGGGGCAGGAGGTTGAAGGCTCCCACACCAAGGTTTATGAGGAACAGGAAGAACAGCAGCCCAAAGAAGTCAGGGCTCCTCCCCGTGAAGAAGTACACAAGCTCCGGAGAGGCCACCCCTTCCTTGAGCCCGAAGTCCTGGGATACCCCTAATATCCCTATGAAACCCTTGCCAGGTTCTGTGGCATTGGGCTCCTCCACTGTGGTAAGCCAGAACGATTTCTCCTCGAAACCGCTTCCTGTATCCATTCTTGTCCTTATCTCTATCTCCCTTCCCGGGCCTATGTCCTCCAGGGCAAATGACAGGTCGCCCAGGGACTCTATGGTGTAGTTCTCTATCCCCACTATGGTTCCTGTTAGATTGGCCTGCTCTGCAGGGAACCCTGCCATCAGGCCTTGGTAGGTCACGCCTGCAGGCACAAAGAACGTTGTTATGGAGAAGACAAGTATATTGGCTGATATCACAGCCAGTACAAAGTTCCCGAAAGAGCCTGCTGCAAATACCCTCAACTGCTTCATGGGCTTCTCCTTTTGGAGCTGCTTCTCATCAGGCTCAACAAAGGCCAGGGGTATGGCAATAAGGAGTCCCCATCCCAGGTTCTTTATCCTGATCCTCTCCCTTGCTGCCATGATTCCATGTGAGCCCTCGTGCACGAGAATAAGAAGGAATATGGTGATAATCCAGAACCAGAAAGGAACCCCTATAACCCCTGGTACAGCCACTGTCTCAGTGGTCGGGCTCGGCAGGACAAGCGCCAGGCCAGGGGCGGCCTCTGCAGTCAGGCTGGTCATGGTCATGAAGAGCAGCCAGTAGAATATGTAGGCAGACACATAGAATCCTATGGCAACAGCCAGCGTGCCATATACCCACCAGAGCCTGGGGAACCTCTGGCCCAGTTTTGTTATGAATCCCCTTCCCTTCTTGGTCTTTCTCAGCAGGAGTACGCCCTGCCTCTCCACATTCTTCCTGTCCTTGTAGAAGAACAGGACGAGAAAGGCCAGAAAAACCAGGATCGATACCGTGTATACATCCAACATTTGCCTCCTTAACCTATTGTCCCGGCCCTGTTAAATAGCTTTAAGAAATGCTCTGGCCCGGGGCGAAAACCAACCCGCCGGGAAAACCTTTATTAATTAATCTATTATATAATTAACTAATTATATAACTGTCTTTTGATAATCACGGAGGTGAAGCAATGGTAGAAAAGGCAAAGAAGACCAAGAAGAAAGCAGCCCCTGCTGAAGAACCAAAGGAGAGGACGGCCTTCCCAGAGGCAGCTGTTGTCAGGATAATGAGGAAGCATATGGACAAGGAGAAGATGATAAAGAAGGAGGTCAAGCTTGCCATGAACAAGTGGCTTGAGCAGATGTGCACCAATGTGGCCAGGGGCATGAACAAGTACCCCTATGTCATGATGACCCTCTCCGAGTTCAGTCAGGGCAAGAAGATTTATGATACCCTTGAGGAGTTCGACAAGGAAAAGGAGCGGATTCTTGCACACCTTGATGCCATGAAAAAGGACATTGAGCGCCTTGAGAGGGATCTCGGCAAG
>DAOVGQ010000075.1 GCA_030672315.1 Candidatus Aenigmatarchaeota archaeon
GAATGTCATACAAAAGACAGGCAACAACTACAGGTTCACTGTGAACTACGGCATACCCCTCCCCATCGAAAACACGTTCATTCTCATAAGGCTCCCCCAGAACAACATACTGGCCGGGGAGCAGAATGAGTCCTACTTCCCTACAACCGGGGGGACCCTTACTGACGGAAAGCACATAATGGTCTTCTGGGAGGAGGAGGGCCTTGAGACCGGGGAGAACCTCCAGTTCTCCATTCTCTTTACAAGGCCCGCAGGGACAGACATATTCAGCTTTGCATTTTACGCAATGCTGATAGTGGCCATTGTAGTGATAGTGGTGGCTGCCATATATGTAAAGAGAATCCGGGGAACCAAGGTCGCTGTTGTCAAATCCGTTCTCAACAGGGACGAAAAGATGATAATAGACATCCTGAGCCATAAGGGAGGCAGGGCAGGCCAGAAGGTCCTCGTGAGGGAGACAGACTTCTCCAAGGCCAAGGTCTCCAGGATAGTCAAGAACCTCAGGGAGAGGGACGTGGTGGACACCGAGCCGATTTCAGGTAGGGAGAACAGGGTCATACTTAGGCTCGGTGAAGCCTCCGAGAAAAGGGAAACCCATGAATAAATTATAAAGCACACATCCAATTATCAATATGCCCTCACCCAAGCCAAAATCCCACAAAACAAAACTCTCCAGAAGGTCATCTCCCAAGCCGGCCTGGCAGAGGGAAATGGTTCTGGAAAGAATCCGAATCCTCTTTGGCCAGGCTGAGAAATCATTCAAGAGCCACCCGGAGCGCTCCAGGCGCTATGTAGAGATGGCAGTAAAGCTCTCTACCAGGTACAATGTAAGGCTTCCGCCTGGCATCAAAAGGAGGTTCTGCAGGTCCTGCAAGTCCTTCCTTGTCCCCGGGGTCAACTCAAGGGTCAGGACAAGCCCATCCCAGGGGGCTGTGATACTTACCTGCAAGGAGTGCGGCCACGTTACCAGGCACCCCTACAGGAAAGAGAAATCAGCTTACGGACGCTCCAGTGCCTACGGCACGTCTCGCCAGCATAGCTGTCGATCCCGCAAGTCGCACCCTAAAGGGCACAAGTAAGCAACATGCAAAATCTACAAAATAAGACTATATATTTAACAACCCTATTACAAAATATAATCAATGAGAATCCTAATTACAATCGGCACGATTATAGTCTTCATATCAGTCTTTTTCATCCTCCTTATAGGGGGTACCATGTTCAAGGACGCCTTTGACTGTACTACAGAGGACGGTAAGAGCGTGTGCGTCTACAGTGGTTTGAATCCTGTTTCTGCATTCAGCATCTTCATAATAGCCTTCTTCATCATGATAGACATACTGACGGTCTATCTCATAGCAACAAACATAAAATAACAGCAACAGGCGGATTAATTTATAAACATTTATATATACACAATTACCTATTGTGTGTATAACTGTTAACGGTTAAAAAGGAGAATCAAACCAGAGCGAGGTTAATCATGGTTTCGGTCAAGGATGTTCCAAGTCAGGCCCTTGTGGAGAGGGCTGCCAAGGAACTGGAGAAGACAAGCGAGATAAAGCCTCCGGAGTGGGCGGCCTATGCAAAGACAGGAGTCCACAAGGAGAGGCCCCCTGCCCAGAAGAACTGGTGGTACATAAGGTCAGCCTCTGTCATGAGGAAGCTGTACCTCGGAAACAAACTGGGGGTGAGCAGGCTGAGGAAGTCCTATGGCGGAAGGAAAAACAGGGGCCACAAACCAGAGCATAAGAGACTCGCCTCAGGTGCTGTGATACGCAAGGTCCTCCAGCAACTCGAGGCAGCAGGATTCGTCAAGACCGAGAAGGGACGGGGAAGGTTTATCACCCCCAAGGGCCAGTCATTCCTCAACAGGATTGTAAAGGAACTCAAAAAACCCGGCTAAATCATCTGCACAAGGTTCAAGAGCCTAAGGTGATATTTGTGGACTACAACGCTATAAATCCCCAGGACCTCAATCAGCTGGCCCAGCTCAAGCAGATTGAGGAACTCAAGAGGCAGCTCATAAGCAGGCTTCTCACCAAGGAGGCCTTCGAAAGGCTCGGCCGAGTCCGGAGCGTCAACCCGCAGCTTGCGGCCCAGGCAGAGCTCTACATGCTCCAGGCCCAGCAGGCCGGCCAGCTTAAGGGAACCGTGGATGACGAGCAGCTCAAGGAGATACTAAAAGCCCTGTCAGAGAAAAAGGATTTCAACATCAAGAGAAAATAGATGCATCCCCGAAGGGAACGGTCCGTAAAAGAATGCAAGGTGAAGTGATACCATGTCGCGCAACAAACCAACAGCAGTAAAGAAGAAGCTGGCGGCCCTTGGCAAGAAAAGGTCCGCCCCCAGGTGGGCTGACATCAAGAAGTTCGGCCTCAAGAGGGCCAGGACAAGGCGGATAAGGGTCCGCACCAAGCACTGGAGAAGGGACAAGCTAAAAATCTAGGTGAATTCTCATGGTTGAAAAGAAAACATCTAAAGACAAACCTGCTGACGAAAGGCTCCTAACTGTACCCCTTAGAAGGGAGTGGCTCAAGGCTCCCCTGAACAGGAGGGCCAGGCGCTCCATAACCGCTATAAGGGCCCACCTCTCAAGGCACATGAAGGTCCCCGGAGCCGATATTAGGATTTCTGCCAAGCTCAACGATTCAATCTGGATAAGGGGAGCAGGCAAGCCCCCACCCAAGATCAGGCTCAAGGCCAGCCTCGACGCCTCCACGGGCCTTCTCTACGCAAGGCTCCCTGATGAGGAGGCCCCCAAGGCTGAGAAAAAGAAGGGAGAAAAGCCAGCCAAGGAAGAGGAAGCCAAAAAGCCTGAGGAGCCAAAAAAGGAAACCACCCCTACAGAAAAACCCGAGACCAAGGAACCATCCAAGGCTGAGAAAGAGGGTTCCGGGGAGAAGGCTGCCGGTGCCAGGGAAGACAAGGCTGATTCTGAGAAAGCACCCTCAAACAAATAAGAAGCCTTCCCCGAATTCTAAACCATGTCCAGGCAAAAACGCGACTTCAGAAAACTGCTGCTTGATGGCCTCGATATCCCCAAGGACAAGCAGACCTTCCTGCCCAGGGGCTTCCAGCGAATCGGCCATATAGTCATTCTCAATCTCAAACCCGAGGTCTCGGGCCTTGCCAGGGACATGGCCGACATCGTCCTCTCCAACTATCCCTACATCAAAACAGTCTGCCTTACCAAGGGAGTCTCAGGCGAGCTCCGAGAGCCCCGTATAAGATACCTGGCAGGGGAAAGAAGAACAGAAACAATCCATACAGAGAACAAGTGCAAGTTCAAGCTCGATGTGACCAGGGTCATGTTCTCCAAGGGCAACCTCTCAGAGCGGGCCCGCCTCCCCAGGCTTGTGAAACCAGGCGAGACAATAGTGGATATGTTTGCCGGGGTGGGGTATTTTTGCATCCCTATAGCAAGGCATGCCCAGCCAAAACACATCTATGCAATCGAGAAGAACCCTCTGGCCTTCAGCTACCTCAAGGAGAACACTCGCCTGAACAGGCTCCAGGACACAATAACCCCAATACTGGGCGACTGCCGGGAGGTCCAGACAGGCAGCGTGGCCGACCGGGTCCTGATGGGTTACCTTCCCAGGACATACCAGTATCTCCCAGCTGCCTTTGAAGCCCTCATGCCCCAGGGCGGGGTTATCCACTACCATGACACCTTTGCCGAGGCCGAGCTCTGGCAGAGGCCCCTGGACATCCTCGAGAGCCAGGCCTTCAGGTCAGGCTACACACTCAGGGCAATCAAACACAAGGCCGTAGTGAAGGAATACGCCCCAGGGGTATACCATGTTGTTATAGATGCAGAGTTCGGGGAGGCCTGACCCAAGAAATATAACAGTGTTATATTCACCAGAATACTCAAAAACCCATCTATAATAAAACCAACCACCAACACACTGACTACTTTAGTAGGCATTTCATACAAACACCAGGTCTCCTGGTGGCCATCTTGGCGGCTGTCATTTTTTTATGCTTCTCAAGACACTCCTCAGAACAGAAGCTCCTCTTGTGCTTCCCCACAAGGCCATAGACCTCCACCTCCTCCTGGAGGCCCTCTCCCTTTCCTATCTTGACGCCGCAGAGCGTGCATTTCCTTGAAAAGAACATAGTCCTATATTGTCATATCCCTTTTAAAAACCATCAGATACATGCATCCAAACTCCCTGGGCCTGAATCTGTCCGTGAACAGGCCAAACCTCTCCTTCAGGGAGAGCCTCTTCCACAGGCCCCACCTGGGCATGACCCCCCTGAAAACAGAATCAAACTCCTCAAGGACAAAACCGTGCTTCCTGAACTCACCTTCCAGCTCCTCCCTTGTGAAAAGATGCATCCAGAGCTTCCTGCCCTCTATGTGTATCTTCTTGGTCTGCACATACCCGCCCGGCCTGACAGCCCTTTTCTCTTCCAGGCTCCTGTACCCCTTGTCATAGATGCTGCTCACAGAGACAATTATCTTCCCCGAA
>DAOVGQ010000083.1 GCA_030672315.1 Candidatus Aenigmatarchaeota archaeon
ATAGACCAGATACTCGAGATAGCCAAGAAGTACGGGGTCTCGGTCAGGGGGCCGATACCGCTTCCCACCAAGAAGATCAGGGTACAGACCCTGAAGACCCCCTGCGGCGACGGCACAGGCCACGGCAATGCCACATGGGACCGGTGGGAGATGAGAATCCACAGGAGGATTGTGGACATAGGCTCCAATGAGAGGGCCCTGAGGCAGGTCGTGCGGATTCCCATACCAGAGGGCATCAAGATAGATATCGAGCTCAAGGAAAAGTACGAGCACAAGTAACACCTTTTTACGAGAGCTGCCGCTTCTTCAAAAACGTGTACGAAAAACATGTAACCCTTTTCTGAACATTAACGATTAACGAACGGATAATTTTATAAGCTTTCGGGGTAATTATTTACAGATAGTCATGGATACCTGGCTCAACTCCAACCTGAATTCTGGACATGTGCACAGGGTAGGCTGTGACTATCTCGTGTCATTCCCAATCGCTATGAAGCTTACAAGGGCTTGATTGGGGATGATTCCTTGCTGTATGGATGACCCATGTTTTCTCGCCCGACTCAGATAACAACTATCCTCAGGTAACTAGGTTCCTGCTTTTGTCATGAAGCAGGGCGTCTGACCTGGGGACCGGGTTCCTGCGGGACCAAGTGCCTGCTGTCTCCGAAGGAGACAGATTGTGCATGAGTGGCTCAGAAGCTCAAGCCCTAGGAGCGTTATCCTCTAAGTGCACGGCAAGGCCTGCACAGAAAGTATTTGCAGGTTAGACCGTGAATAAGGACTTCTCGACCCTCGATCCTGCAGGGGCCATATTTATTTTCAGAATTTGCATGTTGCTTACTTGCTTGTGACCTCTTGTGTCCCTTGGGTATTAGGTTATGCCCCGGAGGGGTATCAGCTTGCAGAAGGCGGTATCGTCAGCTATGCCATCAACTTTGTTGGTGGCGCGTGCCGGAGGCACTGCGCTGGCGAGATGTGCCGCAGGCACTAGAGCCTCTCGTAAGCTGATCACTTCTGGAACTGTACTGCCATCTTCTGGAGTTCTGGGCCGAGCTCATTCAGCCTCTCCATTACCTCACTGGCCTGCTCCTCAATGTGCCCGGCAGCCTTCTCGAGTTCCTTCTTTCTCTCATCCAGAAAGGTGATGGCCTTCTTTATGTCCTTTTCAAGCATGACGCTGGCCCCGAGTTCGGTAAGTATTTCTTTGGAGGTGATTCTGGCCTTTGTATAGAGGCCGCTTCCCAGGGGAATCAGTGTTTCGTTACCTTCTTTAAGCTTTTCTATATCCTTGAGGGCAGCCCTTGTGGTCTCCAGCTCAACCACCCTTGCCTCTGCCAGGGCCCCCTGCTGCCTCAGGGCCTCCAGCTGCTTCTCCATGAGCTGGAAGAGCAGGAGCTTCTCCTGGAACCTCTCCTGGGAGACCCTTTCCCCGGCCTTCCCTGTTGATACAGTAACTTCCTTGGTCATAAAACATCCCTATAGCATCTTGAGGTTGCCTGTGAGCCTGTCGGCCTCTGCCTCCTCTACAGGCCCTATCCCCAGAGCTGTGACAGTCCCTGGCTCAAGCTCTGTCCTGCCTGCATCCCTTATCAGGGCGCAGGGAAGCTTGAGTGAGCGGGCCTTCCTGTGGAGCTCCTGGATCTCCCTAAGGCCGTCCACCCTGACCACGACCTTCTTGGCTCCCCCTGACTCCCATCCCTGGCGGACCTTGCCATCCGAGTGTTTGTAGGCCTCAAGGGATGCATGGGCGACCTGAACAGCCAGCTTGCCCCTGGAAAGCCTGAGGTCTCGCCTGACTGCTATTACCTGCTTGTACATATAAATCTATTTCATGGCTGGTTAATAAAAACAAGAAAGAGAAAGCTAAAAATAAAGAAATGTTGAGGCGGTTTGCGACTACGGTGGTTCCTTAGGCCTGACTTGCAGTTCCTGTTACCCTGCCTGCTTCAACGTGGTCAAGGCCGCCAGAGTTGTAGGAAATCTCAACCTCTATCGTGTAGGTCGACCCCACTGTTGGAGCACCCAAGATGATGGTGTCATTGTAGCCTGTTGCCAGACAGTCTATGGTGTTGTCAAGGGTGAAGCTTCCACCGGGATTTATGGTCAGGGGTCCTCCTCCGGGTGTTCCTGTATCACAATCAGATGTATTCACCCAGTCAGTGTCGCTCCCGTGGGTTGCCTTTATCTCTGTTATATCTATGGGACTGTTTAGCCTGTTGTTCAGGATAATGCTGAAATCGCCGTTGCTGTTGAGGTCCCAGTCCGTGGGTGTTCCCAGCGTGGTAAATCCTGTCGGGATCCTGCCTGTGTAGGTTGCTGGGTTGAAGATTCCCAGTGCGTAGAGCGCTGCCGCC
>DAOVGQ010000072.1 GCA_030672315.1 Candidatus Aenigmatarchaeota archaeon
ACCCCGGTGGTGGAGAGCGCGCTGCCCTCCCAAATACCTTCACAGGCTCTCCAGGAAAAGCAGACCGCCAAGAAGGCGTCTGTAAAGGCCAAAAAGAAACCCAAAGCGAAAAAGAAATAAGCCCCTCTTCTAGAGAAGCACCCCCACTATGAAGGCCAGCAGGCCAAGATTCATCCCGAGCTTTATAAACCTGCTCGCCTTGGCGAACCCCTTCTTTGTGCTGGCCCTTATTATGGTGGCCAGGGAGACCAGGAAGACCAGAATGGTGGGAACCAGTACAACAAGGTAGGGAATCCCCAGCACACCCAGCAGATAGGGCAGTGGAGAAGCAGCTATGGCAATGAGCATGCTGGCAGCGGCAATTACCTTAGCCCTGCCCTTCTCTATCCTGAGCTCTGCCTCCTTGCCCTTGACACCGAACCTCTCAGCAACCCTCCTTGCGCCAGAGGCGAGCCTCTTGAGGAAGCCCTTCCTGTCACCCTCAAGGTCCTCAAGGTCCTTGACCACCTCCCTTGAAATCGTGGAGAACATGGCTAGGAGCATCAGCAGGAAGGGAAGGAAGAGGTTACCCAGGGCTGCCCCGCCAAAGAGGAAGGTGGAGCCAACCAGATAGCCGACCGCGATATTCCCTAACAGTATCTTGTTCTGCAGGCAGTGAGAGTAGACCACAAGGAGCACGGAGTTGAATACAGCCAGGGCAAGGGCGTACCAGGTCAGGAAGCCGCTGAGTATTATCCCCACAGCAAAGAGCGATGTTGAGAACCCCAGGGCCGCCCTGGGAGACACCCTCCCAGAGGGTATGGGCCTCTTGGGCTTGTTTATCCTGTCTGCCTCTGTGTCCATGTAATCGTTTATTGTATTGCCTGCCCCTGTTACCAGAAAGACCACAACAACAGCCAGGTGCACAGGAGAGGGGTTGATAAAGATGGTGAGGTCACCTCCTGATGCCAGGAGGGCCCCTATGGCCACGGCAACCAGGGACATGACGCAGTTGCCAGGCCTCATGAGCTCCAGATAGGCGAGCATAATAAGAAAGTGAAGGGCAGGCTTAAAAAACCTAACCCTTGGGAAGATTCTGGATATTTGGCTTACCCCTTGGCCACGCCCATCGGAACCATCCTGGCCACCTTCAGGGATATACCCGCCCCGTGGACAGAGTCAATGACTGCCTGTACATCCTTGTAGGCCTGGGGGGCCTCCTCTGACAGGACCTTGGGATGGGTGCTCTGGGCTGTTATGCCCTGCTTGGCCAGGTCCTCCTTGACCTTGCCTCCCCAGAACTTCCTGATGGCCGCATGCCTGCTCATGGCGCGGCCAGCGCCGTGGGCCGAGCTGCCAAAGGTCTTCTGCATGGCCACATCCGTGCCCTTCAGGAGGTAGGAGGAGGTTCCCATGGAGCCTGCTATCAGGACTGCCTGGCCGGGGAATGAGCGGGTAGCCCCCTTCCTGTGGACATAGAGCTTCCTCTTCTCCCCATTCACTGTGTGCTCCTCGAGCTTGACTATGTTGTGCGCTAGTGCATAGACAGTCTGCATGCCAAGGTCCTCCCATGATTTTCCAAAGACCCTCTCAAAGGTTTCCCTTATCCACTTGGTCATGACAGCCCTGTTGGTGAAGGAGTAGTTCACAGCAGCCTTCATGGCAGCAAAGAAGTCCTGGCCCTCCTGGGAGTTCACAGGAGAGCATACAAGCTGCGGGTCAGGCAGCCATATCTTGTATTTCCTGACAGCCTGCTCCTGAATCTTGAGGTAGTCCGTGGCCACCTGGTGGCCCAGGCCCCGGCTCCCGCAGTGGACCATTACCATGACCTGGCCGGGCTCCTTGACGCCCCAGGATTCTTCCTTGTCAAAGACATCCGTGACCTCCTGGACCTCGAGGAAGTGGTTCCCCGCTCCCAGGGTTCCCAGCTGGGGGCAGCCCCTCTTCTTGGCAAGGTCCGAGACCTTGGAGGGGTCTGCGCCCTCCATCCTTCCACCCTCCTCGGTGGCCTGCTTGTCCTCCTTGGTGGCATAGCCCTTCTTCACAGCCCAGTCAATGCCATTGACCAGAACCTCGTCCAGTTCAGATGGGGAGAGCCTGAGCTTTCCCTTGGCCCCAACCCCGCACGGAACCTTATTAAAAAGCGCGGAGATGAGCTCCTTTATCTTGGGCCTGACCTCCTTTGAGGTGAGGTTTGTCCTGATAAGGTTGATTCCGCAGTTTATGTCGAACCCGCAGAGTCCCGCGGAGATTATACCATCTTCAGCATCAAACGCGCCGACTGCGCCCATTGGTAGTCCGTTTGGGGTATCCTCAGTTTTCACTGAAAACAAATCCCCAGTGCATGTCCGGAAGACCTATCACTGGTTCGACTACCCCTGGAAGCGTGGCCACGTTGGTTAGCTGCTGTACTGCGGCGTCCTCCATGGCGTCAAGGAGCTTCTTGTTTGCAATTATCTTGGCGTCAACGGTCATCTTCTCCCTGGAGCCCTTGGGGAGGAGCCACTCATAATCATTTACCTTCTTCAGTTTCTCTTTCATACTATCACCCTAACCTTTCAATCTGGTAATTATGCCAAATCTGACCTTACGGTCAGCAGACACTCTATCACCTTACGTGGAAAGATATAACAGTGTTATATTTCCCTAGCTTTACAAGATACAGAAGCAGTCAAAACTGCCTTGCACCCGTATACGGAGATTGGGTAACTGCTTCCCCAACCCACAGCGCCGGGTACAACGCTATGAATACTGGAAACAGTGGTTTATAAAGATTTGCCACAGCGAATATAACAGTGTTATATTCTCTCAGATATCCAGGCTCACCCTGGCCCTATACCCCTTTCTACTCTTCTCCAACATAAACTTATGATAGGTCACGGCCTTCACTACGGTCTCCCCCTTTTCAGGTTCAGCCTCCTCCCCATACACCACGGCCTTCAGCCCCCTGGGAGAAATCTCCCTTACCTCGAACCTCGAAAAGAACATGCCCTCTGTATCCACCAGCGCTATGAGCTCTTGGAGCCAGTTCAGGAGAAGCTCCTTCTCATCCTTCCCCTTTACCTCGACCTCCCTGCTGACGCCCTGGCCGACCTTTTCGAGCTGGCATATGACCGAGAACATGGCCTCTGCCGCATTCTCGAACAGCTCCTTCAAATCCTTCCCAAAGGCCTCGAACATCACGTCCGATGTCAAATCGTCAATGAATCTGTATTTCTCCATAACAAGAAATGGAAGCAGTTGCTTAATAAGATTTAGACCTTACCCACAGGCTCCCTTGCTCCGCACACCTCGCACTTGATAAAGAAGAAACCCCTGTCCTTTACAAGGTTGGTGTCGTGCTTTGAGCACTCCGGACACTTCACATACAGGTCCACATACTTCTCCAGCTTCTTGTTAACAACCTCTGTAGTGAACACGCCCTGGACCTCGAGGCCATGGCCTTTAGCCTCGCCCGAGGTGGCCAGCTCCTTGAGCAGGAACTTCATGAGATGCTTGGGTTCTCTCCTGAGTGTGCCAGCGACCTCAGAGAAGTTTGCAAGAAGACTCCTGCTTCCGGACCTCTGCACCCTGAACCCGGGCATCTCGAACCTCTCCCCTGCCTTCTCCTTCTTGGGAACCCTTGCAAGCCCCCTTCCGAGCAGTTTCTCATAGCTGTCCATCACCATCACCCTACAAACTCTCAAGTTCTATTTTGCCCCCATCCTTTTTAAAGAACAGCACCACAATTCAGGAATTTCCCAGCCACATATTTAAATACCTTATATCATACTATTGTCATGTCTTTGTGATGGCCGGGATTTGGCCATCCTTGAAGGCGTCTATTGACGCTAAAGATATCACCAATTGAATTGGTAAATGCCTGTATGCTGACCTTTGGTCAGTATTTGCATAGATTGAACGGTGAAAGCTATGGCCGAGGACAAACCAGGCAGGGTTACGCAGCAGATTGTCAGGCTGGTGGAAACCAACCTTGACGGAGGCAGGCCTGTAAGGGCAGCCATAAGAGGCATAAGGGGCGTATCCTTCATGTTCAGCAACGCTGTTGCTGCTGTTTCTGGCCTCGGCGGCAGGAAGCTTTCAGAGCTCTCAGATGGAGAAATCAAGAACCTCGAGGACATCATAATCAATCCTGACAAGCACGGGATTCCCCCCTGGCTCTGCAACAGGAAATTCGACCCTGTTACAGGAAAGACCTCCCACTTCTCGGCCTCGGGCCTTGAATTCAGAAACAAGATGGACATCGATCAGATGAAGAAGATAAAGTCCTACAGTGGCATAAGGCACATGCACCACCTCCCTGTCAGGGGTCAGAGGACCAGGGGAAGCTTCAGGAGGGGCAAGACAGTGGGAGTGAGCAAGAAGAAGGCGGCCCAGAAGTGATCTGAATGAGAAGAATAAGGAAGAAGTTCAAGCGTCCCAAGAAACCCTGGGACTCCAAGAGGATTTCAGACGAGAAGACCCTCATGAAGACCTACGGCCTCAGGACAAAAAGGGAGCTCTGGAGGACCCAGGAGATACTCAGGCACTTCAGGAGGCGGGCACGGGACCTCATTGCAGTGGAGGACCCTGAAAAGCAGAAGGTCCTTACGGACAGGCTGGTGAAGCTCGGCATGCTCAGCAAGGAGGCAGAGCTTGATGACGTTCTCGCACTTGAGATAACAGCCATCCTGGACAGGCGGCTCCAGAGCCTGATTTCCAAGAGAAGGCTTTCCACATCTCCCCTGCATGCCAGGCAGCTCATAACACACGGCCACGTGTTTGTGGGAGCCAGGAGGATAAAGTTTCCCTCCTACCTTGTACCCAGCGATGACGAGGGCAGGATATCTGTAAGGGGTGGTAGATGATGCCAATGCAACAAAGCCAGAAATGGGGTGTTGCACACATATACTCATCTGAAAACAACACAATCATACACATCACAGACCTTACAGGAGCCGAGACCATATCCAAGTTCACAGGCGGCATGGTAACCAACAGGGACAAGGACAAGGGGATGCCCTTCCCTGCAATGATTGCTGCCAGGAAGGCTGCCCAGGAAGCCCTAACCAAGGGCCTGACAGGGATACACCTCAAGATACGCGCCCCGGGCGGTCACAAGAAGAGGATGCCTGGCCAGGGCGCCCAGCCTGCCATAAGGGCCCTGATAAGGGAGGGCCTCAGGATAGGCAGAATCGAGGATGTGACACCCATACCACACGACACCACCAGGAAGCCTGGCGGAAGGAGGGGCCGAAGGGTATAGTTAATGATTACATGCCGTCCCAGACTGCCTGCAGTCCCCGAAGGGGACTGATTGGGCTCAGGACGGAAGGAGAGGTTAAATGGTTAGGGAATTCACATTCAGGGGAGCAACAATCCAGGAACTCAAGGGTATGAGCATCGAGGACTTTGCCAAGATCTGCAGTTCCAGGGAGAGGCGGGCCCTCAAGAGGGGCTTCACCGATGTGGAGAAGAAGCTCCTACTCAGGATAAGGAAGAACCCCAAGAAGTTCCACAGGACCCATGCAAGGGAGCTGGTAATAACCCCGGAACTCCTGGGAGTGAAGCTTGGAATCCACAATGGCAAGGAGTACATCACCCTCGAGATAAGACCCGAGCACCTGGGCCACAGGCTCGGGGAGTTCGTGATGACAAGGAAGCTGGTCAAACACTCTGCCCCAGGCTTTGGCGCAACAAGATCCAGCAAGTATGTCCCATTGAAGTAGAGGTGATAACATGACATGGCATGTCGGAATAAGCGAAAAACTCGGATGCCTTGTATTCGCGAGAGGCAAAAGAAGCAAAACAACGTACTTAATCACACCAGAGCCCGACAATGTGAGATCGCGAATTGAGGAACTCGGCATTGAAAAACCCCTCGACGACTACACCGGCTCAGACCTCAATTGCAGAAAACCGACACCAGAGGAGTACAAGATGTACTTTGGATAATTATGGCCTATGCACACGACACAGACCCAAGGAAGTCGGCCCGTGCCTACGGCAGGGGCCTGAGCATCTCCACATCGAGCACTACCGTGCTCTGCGGGGCAGTCTCAGGCATGAGGCTCGATAAGGCCAAGGTCCTGCTCCAGGACCTCCTTGACCAGAGGAGGAGCCTCTCTGGCAAATACTACACCAATACAGCCAGGCAGGTCCTGAACATTATAAAGAGTGCTGAGAGCAATGCCGAGTCCAAGGGCCTCGACACCGAGAAACTTCACATCCATGCCTCGGCCCACAGGGGCTTCACCTTCTACAGGCCCAGGGGATGGAAGAGAAGAAGGGAGAAAAGGAAGTCCACCAACCTTCAGGTTGTATTGGAGGCGAGATAATGCTCAAGGAATACTTCATCAAGCAGGGCATCAAGGAGGCTCAGATAGAGGAGTTCATCAGGAGGAAGTTCCCCCTCGGTGATTACTCCAGAATAGAGCTCCAGAGGACACCCCTCGGAATCAAAATAATAATATACACCAACAAGCCTGGGAGGATAATAGGCAAGAGCGGAAAGAACATCAACGAGATGACAGAGGCTGTCAAGCAGAGGTTTGACCTTGACAACCCCCAGCTCGATGTCAAGGTGATAAAGAATCCCAACCTCGACCCCAGAATAGTGGCCAAGCAGATTACCTCTGCCCTTGAGAAGGGCTACAACTACAAGAAAATCGGCAACCTGACAATCAAGAGGATAATGGGTTCAGGCGCAATAGGAGCAGAGATAATAATCTCGGGAAAGCTTGGGGGCGGAAAGGGCATCACAGGCAAGTTCCAGGAGGGCTACCTCAAGCACTGCGGCGAGCCTGCCAAGACACTCGTGGACTACGGCTTCGAGGAGGCCCAGACCAGGCCCGGCAAGATAGGCGTCAAGGTCAAGATAATGAAGGAGTTCCAGGACATCACAGGCCAGATAAGAGACAAGGTGCAGCACAGGATTGATGTGGTCCCAGAGGAACCCGGGGAGGCCCCCAAGGAGGAAAAGGCTGCGGCAGAGAAAAAGTCTAAGAAAGAGGAACCCGAAAAGAAGGAGGACAGACCTAGCAAGGAGGCCCCCAAGGAAAAGAAGGCAAAGCCCAAAAAGGAAACCAAACCAGCCAAGAAGGCTCCTGGAAAGAAAACCAAGACCAGGAAAGAGAAGCCCAAAGAGCAAGGCAAGCCCGCCAAGGGCAAGTACCCTCAAGGGAGTACCCTAAAGGGCATACCCCTCAAGGCGAACAAGAGGGCACATACAGGCAAGTAATTTAAATGATTCTAAAGAACTATAAAGTGACCACATGGCTGTTCTAAGAAAAAAGGACATAAGGAAGCTCGACGAAAAGGAAGCCAAGAAGAAGCTGGAGGAGCTCAGGCTTGAGCTCTCCAAGGAGCGCGCGAAGATAAACGTCGGGGCTACTGTAACTTCTCCCGGAAAGATAAAGGAAATCAGGCGAAGCATTGCCAGGATTCTTACAGCCGAGAGGGAGAGATCTAAACCCGTGGAGGAAAAAGCATAGGAATGGATAAAATCTGCGAGAAGTGTGGTCTTCCCAAGGAGCTCTGTGCATGCGAGACCATTGCAAAGGAGAAGGAAAAGATAAGGGTCTACTCGGTCAGGAGGCGATACGGCAAGTTCATAACCATTGTCGAGGGCATCGGCAAGGACGTGGACAACAAGAAGATTCTCAAGGAACTCAAGCAGAGGCTGGCCTGCGGTGGAACTCTCAAAGGCAGCGTGATAGAGCTTCAGGGAGAGCACAAGAGCAAGGTCCTGGAGGCCCTCAAGAAGCTGGGCTTCTCCGAGGACCAGATAGAAGTCGCCTAGACAACCAGACAACCGAACTGGAAACCTACATATTTTAAGCTATTTCTATCCATATTAATCAACATGATAACCCCCAGGAATTTAGTCCGCCATGAGCTGACAGGACTCGAGGTCAAGGTGGTCGAATCAACCAACCCCTCCCAGGTCGGTTTCTCTGGAAGGGTAGTAGACGAATCCCGCAATATCCTCACCATCGAAACCAAGGCCGGAGTAAAGAACCTCCCCAAGAAGGACTGCACATTCTCCTTTCTACTACCCTCAGGTGAGCGGGTCAGGGTCGAAGGCCACCTCCTCGTAGCCCGCCCCGAGGACCGCATAAAGAAGAAATTAAGGAAATGGTAGCCTGTTGGCAGCAAAACAAGAAAAACTTTAAATATACACTGTCTCACTATTTAGTTAACTCAACACATTGCCCGACCTCCGAAACAGCAGATAATTTCAGTCGGGAAGGAAAGACTAGGCGACTAGCTGAGTTACCCACCGCTGGGCCCCGGCCCTGCGAAGGTAGAGAGGCTGATTGTTTCTCTACAGCTCAAAACATAACAGAGAAGATGAGACTATGGTAAAGGAGTCAATCGGGGTTCCTGTGAACCCTCCTGAAAGGGAATGCCAGGACAAGAGGTGCGCCTGGCACGGCAGCCTTCCTGTCAGGGGAATGACCTTTCAGGGGACTGTCAGCTCCTCCAAGGCCAAGGACACCGTGGTTGTCGAGTGGGGCCACACCCATCTTGTTCCCAAGTACGAGAGGTATGAGAGGAGAAGGTCCAGGGTGGTTGCCCACAATCCCGAGTGCATGAAGGCCAGGGAGGGTGACGAGGTCATAATCGCAGAGTGCAGGCCCCTCTCCAAGACCAAGCACTTCGTGGTCGTTGCTGTCACAAAGAGAAAGGTCGAGAGGGCCGAGTTCAAGGTGGCCGAGATAGAGGCCAAGGCAGAGGCCAAGGCAAAGGCCTCAAAGAAGGAAGAAGAGAAGGCCGTGGCCAAGCATCAAGAACAGAAGAAAGAGGCCAAGGAGAAGAAGCCTCCTAAAGCAAGGGAGAAAGAACCCTCTAAAGAGGAAAAGAAAAAGGCAGGTAAGGAAAGCAAGAAGTGATTGTTATGAAGGCAGTATCAACCAGGGTCACAAAGGCCCTCCCAGTGGGGGCGCAGCTTGTCTGTGCCGACAACACCGGTGCCAAGATAATCCAGATTATCTCGGTGATGGGCTACAAGGGCAAGAGGAGGACCAAGCCAACAGCAGGCGTGGCCAGCCAGGTGTCTGTGAAGGTACTCAAGGGCAACGAGAAGGTGCGGCATGAGGTCCACAGGGCGGTCATAATCAGGCAGAGAAGGGAGTACAGACGCGCCGACGGAACGCACATATCCTTTGAGGACAACGCCGCTGTCCTGGTGAACGAAAAGGGCGAGGCCAGAGGGACTTTGGTTAAGGGCCCTGTCGCAAGGGAGGCTGTGGAGAGGTTCTCCACAATAGGCAAGATAGCCAACCAGGTGGTATAATGAGCAAACTAAAAATACTTTGGGGCAAACCTGGTTCACATTTATATATAAAGCCTGTAATCGACAGGGGCTTTGAAAGACACGAATTTACAGAGCAAGAAATCATGGATGCAGTCAACACCACCCCTCCAGAAGTTGCCTGGTACCTAGAAATAACTATAAGAGGTTTGATAGGGACAAAAACAGGGAAATACATCCCTCCGATGTATTCCTCTCCAATAGAAACAGGTTGATGATTATGAAAAGGGAATGGTCCTCCAGATGGCTCTCAAGCGTGCAGCCCAGGAAGCAGAGAAAGTATCGGCACAACGCACCCCTTCACATAAGGCAGAAGTTCGTGTCCTCAAACCTCTCCCCTGAACTCAGGAAGAGGTTTGCCAAGAGGAGCATGCAGCTCAGGAAGGGAGACGAGGTCAGGGTGATGCGAGGGGGCTTCAGGGGCAAGACAGGGACAGTGGAGAGGGTCGACCTCTCCAGGTGCAGGATATACATGGAAGAGCTCAAGGTCAAGAAGGTCGACGGCTCAGAGGTTCCCAGGGCCCTGCAGCCATCCAACCTAATGATAACCAAGCTCAAGCTGGATGACAAGAAAAGGCAGGCGATTCTTGACAGGGCCGAGGAGGCCAGGGAAAGGAAAACCGAACCCAAAAAAGAGAAGCCCGAGCCCGAGAAAACCAAGCCCTCAGAGGCGAAGCCCGAGGCCAAACCAAAACCCAAGAAGAAGCCCGCCAAGAAGGCAAAGCCTATAAAGGCAGCCAAGAAAAAGAAGTGATGATAAAATACCGTCACGATACCCCTTCCCCCTTCGGGGACAGGCGGGGCACAAGAGTGACGGATCCGTAAACAATTACAAGGCAAAGGAGTACATGCCGTCATAAGCAGTATGAAACAAGACGGATGGTGAAGGAAATGACCCATCTCAAGAGGTTCAGCATACCCAGGGCCTGGCTCATGTCCAGGAAGAGGGAGAAGTTCGCAATCTCACCCAGCCCCGGCCCCCACACCAGGACGGACTGCATACCCCTGAGGGTGATACTCAGGGACCTCCTGGGATACGCAGACAGCGCCAGGGAGGCCAGGAGCATACTCTCCCAGGGCAAGGTCCTAGTGGACAAGAGACCAAGGAGGGACTCCGGATTCCCCGTGGGCCTCATGGATGTGATTGAGATACCCGATACCAGGGATTACTTCAGGATGGTGGCCGGCACCAAGGGGCTCGAGCTTGAGAAGATAGGCAAAACCGAGGCCTTCTGGAAGATATGCAAGATAAGGGCAAAGACCACTCTTAAGGGCGGCATTCAGCAGCTGAACCTCCACGACGGAAGGAACCTCTTGATAAAGAAGGACACCTATAAAGTGGGCGACTCCATAATGCTCTCCCTACCCGAGCAGAAGATACTCAAGCACTACAGGCTCGAGAAGGGCTCCCACGGATTCATCACAGCAGGGAGAAACATTGGGATATGGGGCAGGATAAAGGAGATAGAGAAAAGAGAGCATAATCTTGAAAAATCCACAGTCACACTGGAAGTTGACAAATCATCAGGAGATACCCAACAGGGCACAAACAAGAGGGAGATCAAAACCCTCAGGGAATACATATTCATTTCAGAGAAGAGGGAAAGGGCCTCCAAGGCAGAATCCCCTAAAGACCTAAAGGCCTCAAGAGGGGACAAGGAGGCCGAACCTGAAAGCAAGGCCAAGCCCCCTAGAGAGGGCACAGGTAAGGAGAAGAAATGAGCGAGAACCCCATGAGAGCCATAAGGCTGGACAAGCTCACCCTGAACATAGGGGTGGGAGAGGCAGGCCCCGGCATTGAGAAGGCCAAGGCCCTGCTCGAGAAGCTCTCCCAGGCCAAGGTCGTTGTCACCAAGACCCACAAGAGGACAACATTCGGCGGGACCAAGGGAAGGCCCATAGGGGTCAAGGTCACACTCAGGGGTAAGAAGGCT
>DAOVGQ010000002.1 GCA_030672315.1 Candidatus Aenigmatarchaeota archaeon
TGAGCAGGTCAACATCACTCATTGAAATCTTGAACATAGACTCACCTCAAACCTTAATTAATTCCGCCTTTTTTAAAAGTTCCATGCCATTCCATGTCCTTCCCTCAACCCAACCTTTCCAAGATTCCATATCACTTCGTGACACATCACTCCAACTGTTCAACCCCTTTCAGGAGTTTCAGGTCAAGGCCCTTCATGTTCTGGACTATCTCCCCCTGGAGCTGGAAGCCCCCCTCCATGGGAATCACCCTTCCAAAGACCCTCACCAGGCCATTCAGCTCGGCCTCAAAGGGCTCAACCAGGGTTATGTCTATCTTTCCCGAACCGTCGTCCAAGACGATTCCGTCCTCTGCCTTGTCTATCACAGTCCCGATGACAGAGACCCTGATGTCCCCAGGCCTTATATCAGAGACCCGCCTGAAGACAGATGGCAGCCTCCTCCTGAAATCCGCCCCCGGGGAATCCTGTCCCCCAGGACTCGTCTCCTCTGGCATGATAAAGAATTGCATGTTATTTTAATAAGCTTATCTAGGGCCTGCCAAACTTTAATAGCCGCCAATCAAGATATAAAACATTACATACAATCTTCAGAGAGTGGTATCCATGCCTGCCAAGAAGCCTGAGAGAACCTACACCAGGGAGATATCCCCAGGCAGGACCGTTCTCCTCAAGGGCTGGGTGGCCCAGCTCAGGGACCTTGGAGGCCTGAAGTTTTTCCTCCTCAGGGACAGGGAGGGCATCGTCCAGGTCACGCTCAAAAAGGGGGAATCCCCACCTGCCCTGATGAAGGCTGTGGAAGGCCTTAACAGGGAGGACTGCATTGCAGTCCGGGGCGCGGTCAGGTCTGCCAAGCAGGCCCCGGGCGGCCTTGAAATAGTCCCTGACAGGATTGATGTGATAAGCAGGTCAGAACCCACGCTTCCCATCGACATCGACAGCAAGATAGAGACAGGCCTGGACAAGAGGCATGACTGGCGCTCCCTTGATTTGAGGAATCCCAGGAACCTCGCCACGTTCAGGATACAGTCAAAGCTTGTTGAGGGGATGCAGGGCTGGCTCATCAGGAACAGCTACATCCAGGTCTTTACCCCATGCCTGATGGGAGCAGCCTCTGAGGGCGGCTCAGATGTCTTCCCTGTCATGTACTATGACAAGGAGGTCTTCCTCAGGCAGGACCCCCAGCTCCACAGGCAGCTTGTCATCGCAGGCGGCTTTGACAAGATATATGACATCGGGCCCTCCTGGAGGGCAGAGCCAAGCCACACCACAAGGCACCTCTGCGAGCACAGGGGGGTTGCTGTGGAGGCTGCCTTCATAAAGGACGAGACAGACACCATGAGGATTGAGGAAGGACTTGTGATTTCTGGCCTCAAAAGGGTCTCAAGGGACTGCAAGGCAGAGCTGGAGATTCTGGAAAAGAAGGTAAAGATACCCGATGCCCCGTTCCCCGAGCTGAGGTTCCCAAGGATATATGACATCCTCGAGAAGCTCGGCAAGAAGATAGAGTTTGGCGATGAGCCAGACCGGGAGGGAGAGATGCTCCTTTTCGAGCACGTAAAAAGGAAGCACAACCACGAGTTTTATTTCCTCAACAGGTTCCCGTTCAAGAAGAAGCCATTCTATGTGATGAGGGTGGACGAAGAGCCACAGTGGGCCAGGAGCGTCGACCTTGTATTCAAGGGAGTGGAGCTGAGTTCAGGCGGCCAGAGGGAGCACCGCTATGACAAGCTTATGCAGCAGGTAAGGGAGAAGAAGATGAACCTCGGGGGAATCGAATGGTTCACCAAGTTCTTTAAGTACGGCGTTAGTCCTCACGGGGGGTTCTGCTTAGGCATAGAGAGAGCCACCCAGCAGCTCCTTGACATCAACAACATACGGGACACCGTTCTCTTCCCGAGAACCCCGGAGAGGTTCCTGCCGTGAACCACCACCAGAATCCTAAGCAATAGGTGATTCTGAAGTGGACTTTCTTGGCAAAAGAGTTAAACAATTATATACAAAAAAAACAATTATATACATGGCTTCCACCAAGGGCCAGATGTTCATTGTCACCATGGTATTTCTCATAGCCCTGATATTCAGTGTGCAGCAGCTTCTGTTACAATACGCTGCCATAGACCCCTCTGCCCCACCCCAGACCACAGACGCCTACCTGGTGGAAAACATGGAGCCAATATTCCAGGCTGCCCTGGACTCCTCAGACGACTGCGAGGAGGCCCGCGCTAACGTCAGGGAGCTCAAGAACCTCATAACCAGAACCATAAAGGGGGGATACTCAGTTGACATATCCGGAGACATCGCCTGCTCTCCATCAGGAGAATGGCCCTCAGCACCCGAGCTTACAATCCTGGTGATAGTGACAGGCGAAACCTCTGAGACCAAGGCAGAGTTTGAGCTCTACTGGGGAGGCCCTGGCCCGTCCCCGCCACCACCCCCGGGAACACTGGTTTATATACAACCGGATGAGCAGACAGTGGGCTTAGGGAGCCCTGTACAGGTGGATGTCTCGATATCAGACGTCCAGGACCTCTACGGCTTCCAGTTCGACCTGACCTATGACCCGGGCGTGCTGCAGTTCCAGTCAATAACCGAGGGCCCCTTCCTCTCAAGCGACGGCAACTCAACCTTCTGGTGGAACGATACAGGCGATGATACAACCTATTCCATCAACAACACTGCCTGCGTCAGGTGGGGCCCGGTTGGCGGCATAGACGGTGATGGCGTGCTGGCAACCGTGACCTTCACTACAGCCGGAACCGACACAAGCCCGATTACCCTGGAAAATGTAATCCTTACAGACCCGGACGGCAATCCCATCACCCCCTTCAATATCGATAATGGAGAAGTCACCGTTACATAAGAAACCCTGCGTGAGGACAATGAAACCCAAATCTCCATGCCTTTTCACAGCCGCCCTGCTCCTGCTGCTCTCGGGCAGCGCCCTCGCTACCGATGTCTATACAGAGGCCTCATACAAGCCAGTGAACGAAACAGCAGTTGTATCAGTCAATGTCTCGATATCAGATGTCCAGGAACTCTACGGCTTC
>DAOVGQ010000093.1 GCA_030672315.1 Candidatus Aenigmatarchaeota archaeon
TGTTGGTGTCCCTCCAGTCCTCTGAAGGGATGAGATATTTCTCATGCGCCCCGCAGAAGGGGCAGTTTGTTGGCCTCTCAAAACCTATACAGGGGTCGCCGCATATCATGCACCTGAAGACCTGAACCCTCTGCATAATCCCCCTCCTTCCTGACCGGACCAGCCCAATCCGATACCAAGAGCATATTCCGTTTCCCTTGGGGACGGCAGGCACCTTGTATCGGCAGGCAGTCTTGAGGGTCAGGCAATGGCAACACTTTCAAGAGTTGTCTGTAACTTATAAAAGCTTTTAATTCCTCAAGAACAATATTAAGCGATGCAAGGAAAGGACGAGAAAACAGCCTTTGAGAGGGAGTTCAGGATAGACCTCACCTCAAAGAACCTCAATGTTTCAAGGGGCATCGAGATATCCCTCAAGGTTGAGAGGAAGGGCCGCTCATTCTATGCCCGCAACGCCAAGAAGATCCAGAACATAGAGATAAAGAGGTTTATAGAGTTCCTGGCTGGTGAGGAGGACAAGCACATAGCTCTTCTAAAGGAGCTCAAGGAGTCCCTCAAGAAATGGCGTACATGGATAGATGCCTCGGAAAACCCCAAGATACTTCACAGAGTGCTTGAGGACCTCAGGGTCTTCAAGGGCAAGACCGGAAGGGAGGTAAGGGAAGCTGGTGATGTAACCATTGTCCTCAATGCCCTCAAGACCGAGAAGGATTTAATCGAGTTCTATGAAAAGTTTGCCCGCCACATCAAGGACAGTGGAGGTAAGAGGTTCTTTCTAAGGCTTGCTGATTGGGAGAGGACCCACTACCAGCTCCTGGAGGGTATCTATGAAAGCATAACCTTCTTCAGGATGCAGACATGAATTAATCGAGATACTTTCTTTTTATTTGCAACCCGCCATTTGGTGTTGGTTCAAAGGGATACATAGGATCCTTTGCAAGTATCATCATATCAATGATTTCCCTTCTTTGTTCTCTACCTATCCCCCCAGACGGCCCATCAATATCACCTGCAGGATAAATGGAATTCCCGGAACAATTTATCGGAAAGACAAACTCTGAATCAAGTTCTGATGAATGGATTACAACATATGAACTTTTCGGGGGTGTTTCATCTTTAAACAATGCCTGCATATAATCAGGGCTTGTAATCATGATGTTGACTGTCTGGTCTATATATCCATGGGAATAAAGAAACGTTAGGTCGTTTCTTTCTATGGTACTGTTTAACTTTTCAAGAATCTTGCCCTTGTCAAAAAAGTTTTCCCTTGTATCGGATTCAATGCCATTGATAAGGGTTGTGTAATCCATGCTGAACTTTCTTAGCACGGTATCGCGTATCTCATTCATTACAGATTTTTCGAATCCCTTTCTGTCCAGCGGGGTTATGTACAATATCGAGGGTCTCTTATCAGGATACATGCTGGCATGCAGATAATGGATATCCTCTATATCATTCGCGAGGAAATCTTCATAGCTTGTAGTTATGAAATGTACAGTACTGCTTGGAATGGTATCAGAATACTTCCCCCGGTTTTCCGCAAAGGTAATTTGTAGGGGATACAGCTCTTTTAGAAGCCACATTGAAAAGGCTCCCCAGCCCAAATCCTTGATGAAACCTCTTCTGTTAATCATTCTAAAGGTATATCAGGGATGTTTTTAAATCTTATCTCATCGGTATCCTGATAGGGCAGCTAATATTTATGTGATTAAAGGTAACGCCCCCACTGAATCAGAAATTGCCTTCCTGGTTAATATCCAGGAGGCTCAGTATTATCTCCACATAGCCCATGTGCTTTATCTTATCATTCCTGATGGTTTCTATCTTCTTGCGGATGTGCTGGTTCTCTACTCTCTTAAGAATTTCGTTGTAGAGTTCCCTCATCTCGGTTTCCTTTGACAGTATCATCTGGAATTCTGCCTCCAGAATATGCATCTTGGGAATCTTGGTCTTAGAATTCATTCTCCCCCCTCCCCGAAATCCATTCGATGAGCCCCTCCACCACTCTGTTGTGCCTTTCAGAGTCCTCTCTCATCCTTTGGATAAGCCTCTTTGCCTCCGCAACCCTGTCGGGAGGGAAGCCTGACCAGTCAAAATATTCCTCTACATACTTAGTTAGGAAGCCCATGATTCCCTCTTCAAGGTCTGAGGCATCCCTCAGAAGACTGGTAAGCTCTTTCTTGCCTATCATGGAATCAACCAGGCCAGCAACAATATCAGATACTATAAACTTAAATCATGAAATATAAAAGGTTAGAATGTCCAAGAAGATATTCATAACAGGCCTGCCTGGTTCTGGAAAATCAGGTCTTGTCAGGGAGATTATAGAAGAGTTAGGAATTAAGGCAGGAGGAATAATTACTCCTGAAATAAGAGAGGGTGGGGTCAGAAAGGGCTTCAAGATAATTGATTTGGCAGGAAGGAAAGAAGGAATTCTCTCCCACACCGACCTCCCCGGACCCAGGATAGGGAAATACGGCGTTAATCTCAGGGACATTGAAGATATAGGGGTTAAAGCCATAGAAAATGCCTTGGAGGACCCTGAGATAAAACTCCTAGTTATCGACGAACTGGGCAGCATGGAGCTCTGTTCACAGGAGTTCAAAAACCTTGTGGGGAGGGTTATAGATTCTGACAAAGATCTCCTCATAGTTCTACACAGAAATTTTGTAAAGAAATACGGCAGGGGGCAGGTCTTTGTTCTCACAAGGGATAACAGAAGGGCGGTGAAGGAAAGGATATGCGAATTGCTTCGCTAGCTCTCTGCACAACCTTATTTAATTGTAATGAAGTTTAATCATATACATGAACTTCACAGAAAGGTTAAGAAGGCTCAGTGTGGCGGACGTTGCCATGGTCAAGCTCTCAGCCATGTTCTTCGGCATGGCCCTGGCCCTCTACCTGGCAGACTACCTGAGGGGGTACGAGCTCTGGTTTGTTGTCCTGTTCATCCTGTTTGCCATCAAGCCCGCTTACGCGGCCTTCAGGAAATAGCAAAATCAGGCGGGTTTCGGCCGGAAGTTTCTATATGCTCTTAACAATTTCTATAATGTCGCTGCTGTACCTTTTTGACTCATCTATCAGACCCACAGTGCCTCCTGACATGTACGCCAGGGCGTCAGGACCATCCCTATATAAATGGGACACACCGTGTGAACCCATCTTTTCTTCCACTGCAAAGCCGGCACAGTTAAATTTCCCGATTAAGGATTCCATCTGCTCGGTTGACAAGTCACTTCTGATAATTTCCATGGTATCTGATTAAAGGATACGGATAGGTTTTATAAGCATTTTAGGTTCCTGCTTGCTCTTAACAGGCAACTCTAACCTTTCGGCCATAACCGAAACAAAGCAAAACCCATATCAAAAAAGCGGTTTATTTAATATATAGTGGGAATATGATAATCAGGGTAATGCTTACAGGAATCGTTTTACTCGCATTCCTGGTGATATTCATATTCCTGAATTCCAGTATTGCCTATGCCTAACCAAGGCGGGAAGGAAATAACATGGAGGACAAGATAACCCTTGACAGGGAGGCCTTCAGGACCCTGGCCTCCAGGACTAGGGTGGACATACTCAAGAGCCTGGACAGGCGGAGGAAGATGCTTACAGAATTGGCCAAACAGTTCGGGATGTCCCCCTCCACTATAAAGGAGCACATGGACAACCTCTCCCATGCAGAGCTTGTCGTGCAGATAGACGATGGTCACAAGTGGAAATATTATGAGCTCACCCCAAAGGCCAGGGAGATACTGCATCCCGGCGGGACAAGGATTTACATCATCCTGGGCCTCTCACTCTTTGCCCTTGTATTCACCACCTGGGACCTCTTCAAGAGCACACTCTCATATGCGGCCTCCCTGGCGGCCCGCGGGGGAGAGCTGATGGAAGCTGGCAAGGACGCCATCGGGGAGGCCGCCCCGGCACTAGGTCCCCCAACCACAGTACCAGTCGCACCAATGCTCCCCTACACCCACATCCTGGGCATAGCCGTCTTCATGGCTATATTCGGGATATCGCTGGGCTACATTATTGCGAGAAGGATGAACCCGCCGACTTTGCTGGAGTAGTGTAAAGTCCGTGCGGGGTTTTATTCTACCAGCAGCGACAGTATCCCCTTTTGGACATGCAGCCGGTTCTCAGCCTGGTCCCAGATTATTGATTGGGGGCCGTCTATGACAGAGTCTGTGATTTCCTGGCCCCTGTGGGCCGGGAGGCAGTGCATTACAAGGGCACTCCTCTTGGCATGCCTGAGAAGGGAGGGATTGAGCTGGTAAGGCTTCAGGGCCTTTTCCTTGGCCTTGTCGGGCTTCTGGCCCATGGAGAACCAGGTGTCTGTATAGACTACATCCGCCCCCTTAAGGGCCTTCTTTGGGTCTGGAGTGACCTCTATAACAGCCCCGGATGTCCTTGCATTGGCCCTGGATTCCCTGACTATGGCCTTATCTGGCGCGTATTTTGCAGGGCAAGCCACACTCATGTTCATGCCAAGCTTGGAGCATGCATGGAGCAGGGAGTGCGTGACATTGTTGCTGTCCCCTGTGTAGGCCAGCTTGAGGCCCCTTAGCTGGCCCCTTTTCTTATGGATCGTGTACATGTCAGAGAGGGCCTGGCAGGGGTGGAGCAGGTCGCTCAGGCCGTTTATCACAGGCACGCCCGAGTGGGCGGCCAGCTCAATGATGTCCTGGTGCTTGAAAACCCTGGCCATTATTGCGTCACAGTATCTTGACAGTGTCCTTGCTGTATCAGCAATGGTCTCGCCCCTTCCCAGCTGGAGGTCTTGGGTATGGAGATAGAGGGCATGGCCTCCCCGGTGGTTCAGGGCCACCTCTAAGGAGACCCTGGTCCGGGTGGAGGGTTTCTGGAAGAGCATAGC
>DAOVGQ010000019.1 GCA_030672315.1 Candidatus Aenigmatarchaeota archaeon
GTGAACAGCCTGATAAAGGGCCTGGAGCCCGGGGCCCTGACCAGTTTCTACGGGGCACCGGGGACAGGCAAGACCAACCTCTGCCTGCTGGCCGCAGCGGAGTGCGTGAAGGGAGGCGGAAAGGTGGTCTATATCGATACAGAGGGGGGTTTCTCCCTGGAGAGGCTCAGGCAGATCACGAATATGCACCAGGCCGTGCTTGACAAGACGAGCCTGATAGAGCCAAGGGACTTCCAAGAGCAGAGAAGGGTAATCAGTGAGCTGGAAAAACACCAGGCAGAGCTGTTCATAGTGGATTCCATGGTGGCCATGTACAGGCTGGAGTATGCTGAGAAGAACGGGGGGAAAAAGCCTGCATATGTGGCGGGCCGCGCGGTGCTCGAGGCCAACAGGGAGCTCTCAAAGCAGCTCTCCCTGCTGTCGGGCCTGGCCAGGGAGAAGGGGGTGCCTGTCCTTGTAACGGCCCACACATTCAAGCACTGGGAGACCGGTCTCAATGAGATAGTGGGCGGGGATGCCATAAAGTACTGGTCCAAGGTTATAGTCTATCTGGAGAAGACAGGGAGGATGTCAGAGAGGAAGGCCACCCTGATAAAGCACCGTTATCTTCCCGAGTGGGGCAGCGTGAAGTTCAGTATAGTGAACGAGGGTATCAAACCCGCGGGGTTCAAGATATTCTGATTTATTCAAACTCAATCCTCCTGGGAGGCCTCTTCTCCCCGAAGATGTGGGACTCGAAGCAATAGATTGAGGTGGCCGGATCCCTCCAGGCGTCTGTGGGCAGGTAGGCCTTCATGCAGGTGTGCTCAAGGAAGGTCCTAGTATTCATCTTGTGCTCGGTCGCAACCTGGGGAAGGAGCAGGCCTGAGAGCTGCCACTTCCTGACTATGAGGCCGTGCTTTCCTATCTCTATCTTCTTGAGCAGCTCCTCTGGGGTCTTGGCCCCGATGCGCTCGGGCCGGGTCAGGATGGAGACCTCGATTACAACCCTGGTGAGTTCGTCTCTGGTTAGGGGGTCGAAGCGTGGGTCCCTGGTGGCCTGGATGGCGGAGTTGACCAGGGAGCGGATGAGGGGCATGAAGGGCTCTGGGTATCCGATGCAGCCCCTGAGCTCGAGGCCCGGGTAGGTGTGTATGGTGGTGAATACCCCTGATTTCTCATCGAAGCTCTCTGGATATTTCACTGGAACGTACTTCTCATTCCTCAGGACCCAGAGGTTAATGGCCTTCCTGGCTATCTTCAGGGCCTTCTTTCCCTCATTAAAATTCATTTATTCACCTTGTTTGCCCCGAGAATCATTTTGAGCAGGGCCATCCTGATGTAGAGGCCGTTCTCGGCCTGCCTGAAGTATGCTGCCCGCGGGTTAGAGTCCACTTCAGGGGATATCTCGTCCACCCTGGGGAGGGGGTGCATGATTATGGACTTGTCCTTCATGAGTTTGAGTATCTTCCTGTCTATGACATAGCATCCCTTGAGCTTCTTGTACTCGGCCTCTAAGGCAAACCGCTCCTTCTGTATCCTGGTCACGTACAGGACATCGACCATACCCGCGATGTCCTCGAGGTCGGAGGTCTCCTTAAAGAGAACCCCCTTACTGTTCAGGTATTGCCTTATGTTGCTGGGAATCCTGAGCTGTTCAGGGGAGAGAAAAGAGAGTCTGATATTATTATAGTGGGCCAGCAGGTAGGTGAGACTGTGCACTGTCCGTCCGTAGAGGAGGTCCCCTACCATGGCCACGGAGAGGTCATCTGTCCTGCCGAGCTCCTTCCTTATGGTGTACATGTCCAGAAGGGCCTGGGTGGGGTGCTGGCCAGCGCCGTCCCCTGCGTTTATGACAGGCACGGGAGAGCACTCGGCTGCGGTTCGGGATGAGCCCTCCTGGGGGTGCCTGATTACTATCACATCCGCATACCTTCCGACAATCCTTATCGTGTCCGGAAGGGATTCTCCCTTTACAGCAGAGGAGAAGTGCGAGGCAGCCTCTGTTCCGATAACAGAACCCCCGAGACGTGTCATGGCAGATTCAAAGGAGAGCCTTGTCCTGGTGCTGGGTTCATAGAATAGAGTTGCCATAACCCTTCCCTTCATTATTTGCGGGGAATTACCGGAGCGGGAGAGCCTCTCCATCTCATCGGCCTCTTTAAAGAGACTTTCGAGGACTGCCCTGTCCTTGAACTGCTGTGACTCCAGGATGTGCCTAATCTTCATGGGAACCTTATAAGGTTATCTCTTTTTTATTTATCAGCCTTGCGGTGGCAGGCCTTTGAGGGAGGTAGCCTTAAAAGTTTTTCTTTGTAATTGAAAATATGGACGCCCTGAAATTAAGTAAAGGATGCGCTGTTAAGATTTTACCGGGAAGGTTTGAAGACACAGCCTCAAGGATTTATGAGAACGGAAGGTTGTTTGAACATCCCATAGAAAGGGGTTATTGGTTTCATTGCATAACTGAAAAAAGAGATGTTTATATTCGAGGGGATCAACTGCATCTTCTGGAGCAAATAGAAGAATAGCCACGAAGGAAAAACTTATTTATGTGAATGATTCATAAGGGAATATGGTAGAAGAGATTTGCAGGCCAGGGGAGCTAGAAAGGCTCAGTGAGTTCATGAAGGCACATTCTGTGCTGAAGGCAGACAGTTCTAGAAAGGGCCTGCTTCTTTATCACGGGGATGCGGACGGTGTATGCTCGGCCGCTCTCTTTCTGAGGTTCTTTAAGGGGTTTGAGTACAGTCCCAGGAAGGGCCCTATTATGGGTAATGATTTTGTCAAGGCAGTCCTGAAAAAGAAGCCCGGGCTGCTTCTTTTCCTGGACCTTTCAGTGGACCAGGAGCGGAGAAATCTGAAGCGGTTTCTGAGGGAGATTCCTGGCCTGAGAATCGTGATTATAGACCACCATATCCATGAGAGGGACATGAACTCTGAAAGGGTCCTGCATATCAACCCCAGGTTTGTGAAGGGGGACGCCTACATACCAGCGGCCTGCATGGTCTACAGGATTCTTGAGGACCTTGGCAGGGAGGTCAGGCCCCTGGTATGGATAGCGGCCATGGGGGTGATAGGTGACTACGGCTGGAAGGGCTGCCCTGACCTTATAGAGGAGTGCAGGGAGGAGTATCCCTATCTGCTTGAGGGGGAGCCCCTCAAGTCCAAGCTCGGGGAGGGAGCTGACATAATAGCAGCGGCCACCACCATGAAGGGCCTGTCCGGAGTTTCTGAATGCCTCAGGGTCCTGATTGCCTCGGAGGGGTTCGAGGACTTTGAATCTGTCAGCAGGCTCCAGGACTGGAAGAGGGAACTCGATGACGAGTTCCAGATTATAGTGGAGGACTTTGAGAAGAAGAAGCAGCTCTTTGAGAAGGAGAGGCTGATGGTCTATGAGATAAAGTCAGGCCTGAGCCTGACCTCCATGGTGGCGACGTGTATAGGGGAGGAATTCCCTGACAACATAGTTGCGATAAGGAAGGCCTCGGGAGATGGCTGGAAGGTCTCTATAAGGGGCCAGAACACCAGGCTCAACCTGGGAGATATTGTAAAGAAGTGCGTAAAGGGTATAGGCTCAGGGGGAGGCCACGAGAAGGCGGCAGCGGCAATTGTAACAGACTGGGGAACATTTCTCAAGAGGTTGAGGGGGGAATTACTCGGCCGGACTTCATGACGAGGAAGGTGTGGTCCCTCTCATAGGGCTCCAGCTCCACCATGTCCAGGACCCTGAAGGCCCTGGAGAGCTTGGCACGCTCCTGCTTGTATATCTGCTTGGGGGGCCTTGTGACATCGATGCTCCTGGCCTTGATGGCGAGCATGGCAAATCCCCCGGGGATTAGGAACTCCCTGGAGTTGCGGATTAGGATTTCTGACTGGTCGTTTGTTGCGACATCCTGGTATACCACATCCACTGGCTCAATCCAGGAGTAGGTCTCAGGCCTCCTGGCATCGGCCAGGACTGGAACTAGATTTCTTCTCTTCTCGGCAAGGGGAGCGAGGTCCCTCATGGAGCGCTCTGATATCTCCACGCCGTATATCACCCCATCAGGCCCGATTATGTCAGAGAGGAAGGAAGCGGTCGAGCCAGAGGATATCCCGAGGTAGAGGACCTTGCTTCCGCTTGATATGGGGAAGTTCTTTATGCCCTTGAGTATAGCAGCCGCTGCCTTGGACCTGTAGGGGTTCCACTCCCGATATTCAAGGCCCCTGAGTTTGACAAGGGATTTTGCAAAACCCCTGCTTCCGGGGACCAGGCTCCTGGTGAAGAGCCTGTTTCCGGAGCGGAGTATGCCCGGGAAGGGCTCTGATGTCTTCATGGGGTAGTCTTGTCAGGCAGGCTTAA
>DAOVGQ010000078.1 GCA_030672315.1 Candidatus Aenigmatarchaeota archaeon
CCCCTGTCCTCTGGAAAATCGTGCATGTGCACTGCCACGCCGTCAAGCACAGGGGCCATCTGGACCTCAACACCCAGCCCGGGTATCTCCTTCTGAAAGGTTTTGGTGCAGTTGGGCTTTGCGAATATGGCCTCTGACAAATCCCTCCCAACCTTTCTGGAGTCTATGTCAAAGGCAGCCACCGGCTTGATATTGGAAAGGGTATAGCCGCCCAGCACATTGTGCATCAGGCCAGGGACAGTCTCGTTGTTGTCCCTGACTTCTTTGTAGTAGAATATTCCCTGAATGAGTGAGGAGCAGCAGTTCCCTATACCTGCAATCGCAACCCTGATGTCCCTGGACATGGCAAAAACCTTGTATATACTTTACGCTTGTAAAACATTATCTTTATTGATTTAAATACTTATACACACGTAAAATAAAGCATGCCCCTTAACAGGCTCAAGGAGCTGAATACCAGGGAGTGCCTCTGGATATACATTCTGAAGCTTCTTACAGAGAAGCCCATGCATGCCTATGCCCTGAGGAGGCAAATCCAGGACAGGTTCGGCTTCAGGCCAGGGACCGTCACGGCCTACAAGGTCCTCTACCTCCTGAACAGGGGAGGGTTTGTGGAGAAGAAACCCTCGGGCCGCCAGAAGGTCTACAATGTCACCCCAAAGGGGAGGAGGGCCCTCAGGGAGGCCGCAGCCTTCTACAGTGAGAGGGTCAGGCTCCTGGAGAAATAGCCAGGGGAAAGCCCAGGAAAAGCTTTAAATATACACCCGGTATTTGTTATTAAGTTTAACCCAATGAAAGGCAAAAGACGACCGGGCACAATCCCCCGCAGGGGGCGGGTAATCTGGTCGTCCAAGAAAGTGAGGGGATGATAATGGCAGGCTTTGTGAGGTTCCAGACACCCAAGGAGATTTCAGAGAAGGTGTACGAGGCCGTCACCGTGGCCAAGACCACGGGAAAGATAATAAAGGGAGTGAATGAGACCACCAAGGCAATAGAGAGGGGCATCAGCAAGCTGGTGGTTATGGCAGAGGATGTGCAGCCCCAGGAGATTCTTATGCACATACCGGTTATCTGCGATGAGAAGAAGGTCCCCTTTGCATATGTTCCTTCAAAGCTCGACCTCGGAAAGGCCTCTGGCATCGAGGTTCCCACATCCAGTGTTGCCATTGTGGAGGAGGGCGACGCCAAGAAGCTCATAACCGAGATAGTGGGCAAGACAGAGGAACTCAAGAAATAATGTGAACAGCAAGGTTAAAGATTACATGCTGACTTGCATTGAATTGCAAACAGAGTTTGCAAAAATTGCAACCGTAGGTTGCAATGGATAAACAAAGTCAGATCCGTCGTAGATTGCAAGGCGAAAGAGTACATGCTGTCATTCACAGTATGAAACAAGACGGACTTTGCATGAAGAACCAACATAACCAAGCAGGTGAAATGGCACATGCCGCTGTGAAACAGCGGATTATATAACAAGAGCCAACATAACAGAATAGGTGACATGATATGGTAGCAACAGAGGTTGTCCAGGTGATGGGAAGGATCGGGGTCAAGGGCGTAAGCAGAATCAGGTGCAGGGTTCTCGAGGGTCACGACAAGGGCAAGATCCTGACAAGGAATGTAGTAGGGCCTATAAGAAGGGGAGACGTGATCATCCTTAAGGAAACAGCCATGGACAGCGTTGCAAAGTTCCAGAGCAGGTAACCTTTCTTACGGGAGCTCTTTTGTCCTGCCTTCCTCTACATAACCAAGCAGGAAGGGAAGCACTCGCTTCCTCAATACCCCTGCGGGGCACAGGGAAACGTTAACGAAAGAAATATGAGATAAATAATAAGTAAGGTGAGAAGAAATGGCCAAGTGCTCATTTTGCGCAGACAACATCCCAGAGGGCCGGGGAAAGGTATTTGTCAAGGCAGACGGGAAGATATTCCAATTCTGCAACTCCAAGTGCCAGAAGAACTGGCGTATGGGCCGTGTGGGTAAGAAGGTCAGGTGGACGAAGGCACATGCCAAAGAAAAGGGCAAAGCCTGAAAGCAGATAAACTAAAGCTTCTCCAGGAACTCCTTCTCAGTAACCTTTTTACAAGAGCTCTTTTGCCCTGCCTTCCTCAATATATTCAAGGCAGGAAGGAAAGCAATCGTTTCGGTAACAAACGTTAACGAAAAACACGAGAGATTACAATTTCTCAAGGAATTCCCTTTCAAAGAAGTTCAGCCTCCCCGGGATTATTATCACAGCCGGCGGGGGGAGGTCCTCCTCAATTAACTCAGGCACTGTGCCGTACTTGATAACATTGTTGGGAGAGCCTATGGAGGAGGCCACTATAATCCTGCCCCCTGGCCTCAGGACCCTCCGCCTCTTCCTCCTCTCGATATCCATCAGGATACCGAGGCCCTCCTGCACAGGCATCTTTATGTCAAGGAGGAGCAGGGTGTGCATGCCCCTGGCCTTGTTCTCCCTTATGATATCATAGAACGATTCTGGTTTGTATTTCTTGGTGGGTGTCACAACAGTCACGGCCCTGCCGAAGTTGTAGAGGTTCAGGCCTGTCTCTGCAATGGCAGTGAACACCGATGAGGAGTGGACAATCCCCACCTTAACCCCTTTCCTCCTGGCCTCCTCAATCAGGCCTAAGTGAGTGGTTGCCGAGAGCGGGTCTCCGGGAACAAGGACAGCCACATCCCTTCTCCTGGCCTCCCTGACAAGCCTTGCTGAGTGCTCTTCCAGGTCGCGCCTTCCAATAACCCTTACCTTCTTTCTGATGAGATTCTCAAGCTTCTTGAGGTCCCCTCCCCAGACAGAGGTATAGAGCTCAGCATAGACCCTGCTGGCCTTCCTGCAGACCTCGATTCCCCTCAGGGAGATGTCCCCCTCGTCCCAGATTCCCAGGCCAACCAGATAGAGCATGTTTAGAATTTATCCCAGGGATTAAAAAACCTAACCCTTGAACAGAATCTCCACCACATCCCCGTCCCTGAGCTCATAATCCGCTCCAATCTTCTTCTTGTTCAGGTCGAGGCCGCCTATGAAGGCCTCTGCCATTGTCGTATGGACCCTGGCCGCCAGCTCCTTGAGGGTTGTCCCTTTGGGCACGAGATGGGCATCAGGCAGGACGCGCTCCTGGCTGTCCGAGAGCTTGTTTATATTGGCCACAGGATAGACAACTATCATTCCCAGCTTCTCGAAGACAAGCCTGTTGAGGCAGGCCTGGACCCCTGTGGAGCCGTACCTCTCCAGGACATTCTTCGTGATGAATTCAAGGGCCTGCTTCTGCTTCTCAGAGGGCTCGCCCTTGATTTCAAAGCTCCCTGAACCCGGGAGGTAGCTTATCAGGCTGTGCCTTTCGGCCTCCCTCAGGGCCAGCTCGGACTCTGCAGAGCAGGGAACGGTGTCAGGGCCCTTTAGAACCCCGAGTTTGTCCTGGGCCTCGGGAAGGTCTGCCTTGTTTGCAGCAATGATTATGGGCTTTGACACCCTTCTCAAGGATGTGGCGAATTCGTGCTCATCCGGGCTGTGTTCCTTCATGGCTGATTTTATGTCATCCTCCCTTACCCCAAGGCCCGAGAGCTTCTGGGCCATCATCCTTTCCAGGGGAACCTTTGTGACCTGTGCGGTTTTCTTGCACCTCTGGTAGGACTTCTCTATGATGTCCCTGAGCCACTCGTCAATCTCGTACTTGAGCATCTCCACTGTCTTTTCAGGGTCCCAGGCATCGGGCTTTCCCTCTGAATTGGTCTTCCCTGATGCATCAAGGACATGTATGAGGCCCGAGGCCTGCGTCAGGTCATTGAGGAACTGGTTTCCCATTCCCTTGCCCTTGTGGGCGTCCGGAACCAGGCCGGCCACATCAAGGAGCTTTACAGGAACCATCCTCGTTCCTGACTCGCATCTGGAGTTCTGGGGGTCGCACTTCACCCTTAACCTTTTGCAGGGACACTCCGTGGTCAGGTAGCCGACTCCCTGATTGGGCTTTATTGTGGTGAAGGGGTAGCTGGCAATCTCTGCGCTGCTCAGGGTGGCTGCCCTGAAGAAGGTGCTCTTCCCGGAGTTGGGGGCTCCAACAAGACCTACAAGCATAAGAAATCTTTGGGAGAAGATTTAAAAAAACCTTCCAACCCTGTCCTTGAACATCTTCAGT
>DAOVGQ010000071.1 GCA_030672315.1 Candidatus Aenigmatarchaeota archaeon
CAAGGTCATGCACAGAATATGTGTCAGTGTCCCTTATGGGCTTTACCTTCCCTGCGAACTTCTTGATGTCAAGCTTCATGGCTATCTGGATATAATTGCCAGGGGGGTTTAAATTAATCGCTGACTTTGTCCTGCCTGGCCGACACCCTCTCCTGAAAATCTGCAATTACATCTCTACAGAGCTTCAGATAGTTTAGTATCAAAATCGATTCAAGTTTAAATTATTTACGGTGTGTGTATGGATATGAATCCAAAGATATCCGCAATAATCCCGACGTATAACAGAAGCCCGTTTCCGCCAGAAGATAGTAGGAATCCTCTTTATATCTCTACTTATGCCTTGTATGAACAAACACTCCCTCCAGAAGAGGTGGTAATTTTGGATGATTGTTCCGAGGACAATACAAGGGATGTGGTTGAAAATCTTCAGAAGAAATACCCAGTAAAATATGTGAAAATGGAGGGAAGAAGCGGGTGTTCGCTGGCCAGAAGGAAGGGTATCGAAATTACAGATAACCCATTGTTATTGTTTATGGATGACGACGCATTTCCCGCAACAACACATTTCTTGTATTACCTTCATTCTGCACTGGAGGACTACGGTCTTGATATAGTACAGCCTCCTGTTCTTTTTCGGACCACAGATTTTGAAGGAGATGCCTCGGTTGAAACAATAGGGAAATTGTATGGGCATTGTGTGTATTCTAACTTTAATAAGAGGCCATCTCCATACAGCGAAATAATAGATATAACCAATCTGCATGGATTTTTCTTAGCAAAAAGGGGGGTATTAAATCCAGAATATTTTATCAGTTTTTCATGGCCTCATAACTGGGGAAATGAAAGCTATCTTGCCTGGAAATTAATACAGGATAAAAGAAAACTTGGATACCTCGCTAAAAGGGATGCAGCGCTTATCCATCTAAAATTTGGTTGGCATACAGATGATTTAAAGACATCTGATGAGGAAATTCCAACTCTTCCACAAGGTTTGAAGTTCAATTATTTGCTAGCAATCAGCAACGAAGATGTATATAACATAACCAGAGATGGTTTTAATATCAGTGACCTGTATAGATACAGAATAGCTTTTTCAGCTTTTTTGCACCTATTGAATGGAAAGAGTGTTGATGACCTTCCAAGGGAAATAGGTTCTTATGTTGATGACGAGTTCTTGAATTTTGGTAACCTTGCAGAAGAAGAAATACCAGAAATAATTAATAATGGAATCGAATTAGGTAAAGGGGAATGCGATATAAAATCAAATGAGTCTATATAACTAGCAATGTTTCGTTTAGTAACTCTCCAATATCAATTAAAGACTTAACTTCAATTCTCAAGGGATACCATGAAGCTGGCCATAATATCTGACTTCCACCTGGGTCACGGCTCGGGCAGCGAGCTGGCGGGCGATTCCTTTGAGGCCCTCGGGGAGGCCCTGGACAAGGCCATGGGGTGCGACCTCATCCTTGTAGCCGGGGACCTGTTCGACAGCAGGACCCCCTCCACAGAATCCCTGACAAGGGGTATGGAGCTTCTCATAAAACCCCTTGCTGCCGAGAACGGGATTAGGCTCGTAGGGGGTATAGGCAAGAGTGTGGAGGAGCTCACCCCCCTGCACCAGCAGGGCATACCGGTTGTCGCCATACACGGGACACATGAGAGGCGGGTCAAGGGCCTGATAAACCCTGTCCAGGCCCTGGAGAAGGCGGGGTTTCTCATCTACCTGCACTGCAACGGTGTGGTCCTGGAAAAGGCCGGGGAAAGGATATGCATCCAGGGCATGTCCGGGGTCCCGGACCAGTTCTCAGGGGCAGTCCTGGAGAGATGGAACTCGAAACCCCAGAAGGGCTGCTTCAACATATTCATGCTGCATCAGTCTGTCTCTCCCTTCACGTATGCAGCCCATCTGCTTCCGCTTGATAAGCTCCCAAAGGGGTTTGACCTCTATGTGCTCGGGCATGTCCATGAAAGCAAGAAGTCCAGCTACTCGGGCTCGCCCCTTCTCATATCAGGCTCACTCATAACCACCCAGCTCACCAGGGAGGCTGTTGCCCCCAGGGGCTTCTGGATATTCGACACGAAAACAGGGGATGCCGCCTTCATCCCCCTGGAGGGCCAGAGAAGGGTCTACTACCTCGAGCATGACGGTCCCCAGGAAGGCCTCGAGGCTGAGCTGGAGAGGCTCCTGGAGCATCCCCACAAAAAGAAGCCCCTGATACGCATAAAGGGAGGGGTTTCTGACATATCCGGTCTTAACTCAAGGTTCGGGGAGAGGACCATCCTCTCTGTGAGGCAGGAAGCAGAGGAGGAGCCCCAGGCAGTGGGCATAAGGGAGCACACACTCTCTGTCCAGGAGCTCGGAAGGAAGCTGCTTAAACAGAACCTCGAGGAGGCCGGCCTTGAGAAAGAGGTTTATGAGGGGGTGTTCGACCTCCTTGTCCACGGGAAGCCCGAGGAGGCGTTAAGGTTATTAAGCCCTGAAAGGCAACATAAATAGTTTATGAAAAAATGGGTGTTCTGGTAATGACTGTGGACAAGAAAACAGTGAAGAAGGTGGCTGGACTGGCCAGGCTCGACCTGACAGAAAGGGAGCTGAACAAGTTCTCCAGGGACCTGGACGAGGTTCTGTCGGCCTTCAGAACCCTTCAGAGAATTCCGACCAAGGGGGTCAGGCCCACCTTCCAGCCTCTAGAGGCAAGGAACGTCCTCAGGGATGACAGGGTGGAGCCAAGCATCCCCAGGAAGAGGCTTCTCAAGAACCTCAAGAACAGGGAAGACGGCTACATTAAGGGCCCGAGGGTTGTCTAACACCCTTTTACAGGAGTTACTGTGCCTTTGGCACATCTCGCCAGCAAAGCTGTCGATACCACTTCCACAAAAGCGTGTACGGAAAACGCGCAAGTCTAGACCCTGACCGCTTTTCTGCCGTCCCAGACGTGCCTGACCTTTTTCTCCCTGTCAACCACGGCCAGGAAGCGGCCCTCCTTCAGGGGTATCAGGAAGAGGTGCTGTTCACCCCTGTTTGACTTGAGTATTAGGCTGGTCTTTCCAGACTCCACGGTCTTGCCTGTCTCGGGGTCTGTGTAATTGTAAAGGACAAACTCCCCGCGCTCCAGGAGGTTCCTTACCTCGGTCTCCCCCTTCTTGTTCCTCGTGAGAACTGACCCCGGATATTCCATGCCATGTATTTATTTCTTGTAATTAAATACCAAAGGGTACATGCTGACTTACGCTGGATTGACCAAGTCAGATTGGAAGGTTAAGGTGATAGGCTGCCTAACTACCCGCTTCCCATAATAGTCGGGATCGACCCGGGGACAACAACGGCTGTTGCAGTCCTTGACACGAACGGGAACATCCTTTCCTTGATGAGCAGGAAGAACATGTCCAAGGCAGAGATATCCAGGCACCTGGTAAGGCTGGGAAGGCCTGTCATGATGGCCGCGGACAGGAGGCCTGCCCCCGCGGCAGTGGAGAAGCTGGCCGCCATATTCTCTGCAAGGCTTGTCGTGCCTGAGGAGAACCTCTCCAGGAAGGAGAAGAACATCCTGGCCAGGAGGTTCCTCGAAGACAGGTGGCCGGAAAAGCCGAACCAGCATGAAAGGGATGCCCTGGCCTCTGCCCTCCATGCCTACAACACAATCAAGCCCACCATGAGGAGGGTTGACAAGAGGCTGAAGGCCCTGGGCCTTTCAGGTAACCCCGGCCTGGAGAGGTTTGTCAAGACCAGGGTAATCCTGAAGGGCGACCACGTCAAGAGAAGCATAGAGGGGTTCTTCAAAGCAAAGGGGAGTGATTCTTAAAGTTTTATAGTAAGCAGGGAAACTACCAGGTATATGCTACAAGTGCATGTTTTAATGGCCTGAGTTCAATTTCAGCCAGTGAACATACAGTGAACACAGCAATTTGTTGTTCTAGCCTGTGTAATCTTGCCACCAGAGCAATATAACTCGAAGATGACAATTGATGTTTCGCAAGTTTCACGCCAGCCTGAACACGGCAGGCAACCAGTAGCGCCTGTCCAGCCTGACCACGAGCAGGTGGTGTAATCATCATCATTGGCAATTTCGGCGGGCATGCCTGTTACGCCGCCCCATGGAACAGAGCCTGCTGAACCTGCGGAGGCTGCAGAGGTTGCAGAGTCTGCAGTGGCTGCTGAGGTTGCCTTTCCGCCCTTAGAATCGCTGCCTGCATAGTTGAAGTTCACGTCAACTGATGTGATGCATCCCGGGCATTCCATCTCGCCCCAGGTGTGTCCCATTACAGAAGGGCTGCTTCCGCCGTAAGCGACAACAAGCCCTATGCATGCAAGAACAGAGATGCTTACCAGAATAAAAGCAAGGTGCTTCTCGCTTATGGATATCCGAAGCTCCATGTTATATTATTGCCCGGATATATATAAAATATGAAGCCGGGGTT
>DAOVGQ010000053.1 GCA_030672315.1 Candidatus Aenigmatarchaeota archaeon
GAGCCCTATCATCACGGGCATATCTATCAGGACAGCTGAGCAGTCTATGTTCTGAATGGGCCTTATGACCGAGGCAGTGCCAACCACCAGGAGTATGTTGAAGATGTTGCTCCCTATTATGTTGCCTATGGCTATTCCGAATTTCTTCTTCAGTGCAGCCACTATACTGGTGGCCAGCTCCGGCAGGGATGTTCCCACAGCAACAATGGTCAGGCCTATGATTATCTCAGGGATGCCGAAAAGGCGGGCAATGGCCATGCTGCTGTTCACAAGAAGCCCTGCAGAGACTATCACCCCGGTCAGCCCCCCCACTGTAAGGAGCAGGTGGCTTAGAAGCTTCCTTCTTTCCCTCTCGGAATGCCTCTCCCTCCTGTCCTGGGGATGCACTCTTTCCATCTGGATGTACATGAAGAGCGAGAAAAGGGCCAGCATTATGATTCCGTCGACCAGGCCTATGGTATACCCAGAGCCTGGGGAGTCAAAGAACATACCCGCGGAAAGCATTAACAGAAGCAAGGACGCGCCTATAAGGAAGGGGTAGTCGAATCTGAACACCTCCCTGTTTACCTTGATGGGCATAAGCAGGGCTGCTAAGCCGAGCACCAGGCAGATGTTGGATATGTTGCTTCCAACAACATTGCCTATGGATATCCCGGTGCTTCCCGCAAGGTTGGCTATTGCACTGACAACAAGCTCAGGGAGTGATGTCCCGAAGGCAACCACGGTCATGCCTATTACGATTGAAGAGATCCCAAAGTACTTTGCAATGTTTGAGGAGCCGTCCACCAGGTAATCCGCGGACTTCAGGAGCAGGAGAAGGCTGGCATAGAAAATGAAGATATTGCAGAGCACATCATACCCGGACATGCCGGTCAGGATGGCGAACAGGAACCCGAGTGCAATCGCAATCCAGACAAAAACTCCGGGCTTCCTGAGGTCTTCTAAAAGAATGAGTCCTGTCATCCCAACCAATTGATATTTGTCCTGCTGCTCTATAAATGCCTACTCCAGTGAGAAGTAAACCCTTCTGTTGCTCCGGCCCTTGTTCTCCATCCCCACTATCTTGAGCCTGCCTATCTCGGATGTGTTCCTGAGATGCGTGCCGGCACAGAACTGCCTGTCAAACCCCTCTATGTCAACAATCCTGAACTCACGAATACTCTCGGGCATCCCCGTGGCCAGCCTGACGAGGTCAGGGTCCCTCAGGGCCTCCTCCCTGCTCATGAAGAGGAAGTTTACGGGATGGGCCTCCCCTATTATCCTGTTGGCCTTCTCCTCAAATCCCCTGAAGAGCTCCCTGTCAAAATCCTCCAGGGAGAAATCAACCCGGGTCCTGTCCTCACCAATCTGGTTTCCTGTTATCATAGCCCCGGTCCCCCTGTATATCAGGCCGGACAGGACATGGGACGCTGTGTGATACCTCATGAAGAGATACCTCCTTGGCCAATCAATCTCACATTCAACTTCATCCCCTTCTTTCAGGCCCTCCTGGTCCACCTCGTGGGATATCTCTCCAGAGAATTTTCCCACATACACAACCCTGAAGGCCTTCCCGTCTTTGGCCTTGATTGTTCCGGTGTCCCAGGGCTGGCCACCAGAGTTCGGGTAAAATCCAGTATCCTCTAGGACTATGAATTTTCCTTTGGCTGACTTCACCCTAGTCTTCCAGGTTTTGAGATAACAGTCCCTCAGGTAGAGCGGCTCCTTCATTCCCGACACCTTAACTATTCACTCTGGTAAGCATGCTACATCCGTCCTTCACCCTTCGGGTACAAGCATCCCCCCGGGGCACAAGCGGCAATCACGCTGCTGCTATAAATAGGAGCCGGAGTTTTTTAAGTATTCACGAAAGGCCCTCTCCACAGCCCTCCTGTTCACATGGTGTGCATGGTGCCTGAATCCCCCTGCAAAGCTCCTGGGTATGTGCATGAGCTCATGAATAAGGATCCTGATTTTCTCCTCCTCTGTGAGCTGGTCAAAATTCTCGGCCAGGACCTCTATTATGTAGTGGGCCTCTATCCCCAGGGCGGACTGGAATATCCTTGAGAGCGCGTGGCACCTGGCCAGGACCCTCCTTGATCTGGTCCCTGTGCTCCGGACAACGGCCACCCTGGCCATGTCTATGTGTTTCATTCCAAGGACCTGGCTAATCCGCCTGGCCTGTCCCTCCAGCTCAGGGGCCCTTGTGTAGGAGACCCTGTGGTATGAAGTCATATTAATAAATGGCAGTCGCTTCTATATTAACAAAGCAGGGGTTGGAAGAATGAAGGATGATGTTCTTGACAAGACCAAGGAAACAGCCTTCAGGGCTGCCCGCGAGGCAGGTAAAATCCTCAGGGAGAACTTCTCTAGGCCTTATTGGGTCAGGCACAAATCAGGCAAGGAGACCCTTACAGAGATAGACCTAAAGGCCGAGGGTGCCATATTATCCATAATCAGGGAGGCCTTCCCTGAGCATGGCATACTGTCCGAGGAGTCAGGCCAGAAGGAATCCCCGGGGGATTATCTCTGGGTCGTGGACCCCCTGGACGGCACCACGAATTATTCCATAAAAAACCCCTTCTTCTGCACGTCCATATCCCTGGCCTTCAGGAACGATGTGGTCATGGCCGTTACTTATGCGCCCATGACAGGGGAACTCTTCCATGCTGTCAAGGGCCGGGGCGCCTTCCTGAACGGGAAACCAGTCAGGGTCTCCCGGGAGGGCAAGCTGTCTAACCTCCTCCTCTCCTACTGCAACGGCAAGTCCCATGAGGACAAGGTCGAGATAGGCAGGATTTTCTCCAGGATAAAGCCCGTTGTCAAGGACTTTGACAGATACAAGGCCGGAGCCCTTGAGCTGGCATTTGTGGCAGCGGGCAGGCTTGGCTCATATATGGCCAACAGCCAGATGTCCTGGGACTCGGCGGCAGGGGCCATCCTTGTCAGGGAGGCCGGAGGCAAGGTTACTGATTTTGAGGGCAGGCCCTGGGACATAAAGAGCCGGGACATCCTTGCGTCAAACGGCCTTATTCATGAACAGCTGCTGGATATAATCAAGGAGATAAGAAGGGAGTGTGGGTGATTCCATGGAGATATGGCTGGACAGGTACAGGCCCGGAAAGACCTCAGAGATAGTGGGACAGGGCAAGGCAGTGAGGGAGGCCCTGGCCTTTCTGGATTCCTGGAGGCCCGGTCAGGGGGCCTTCCTCCACGGCCCGCCAGGGGTGGGAAAGACCCTCCTTGTTGAGACCCTGGCCAGTGAGCGTGGCCTGAGCCTCCTGAGGCTCAACGCCTCTGACAGCAGGACAGCATCAGCGATAGAGGCCATGCTGGGCAGCGCCTCGAAGTCAAGGGACCTGTTCGGCTCAGGCAGGCTGATACTGATAGACGAGGTTGACGGGATATCAGGCCAGGAGAGGGGGGCTGTCGGAGCCATAATCAAGGTAATCAGGGAATCCAGTTTCCCTGTGTTTGCCATAGCCAATGATCCCTGGAAGCCGAAACTTGCTCCCCTAAGGAATGCCTGCAAAGTTATAAAGTTCAGCAAGGTCATGACACCCTCCATAGAGAAGCGCCTCAGGGAGATATGCAGGGCCGAGGGAATCGAGGCCGAGGAGGCTGCGCTCAAGAGCCTGGCCCGCTTTGCCCAGGGAGACATTCGTTCTGCAATATCCGACCTTCAGATAGTGGCCCATGACAGAAAAGCCCTGAAGGTCAGGGACCTGGAAATCCTGGGTTACAGAGAGAGAGGGCTCAACATCTTCTCTGCCCTTCCGATTATATTCCATTCCAGAAAGGTTGCTGCCACCCGCAAGGCCATATTCGAGCTCGACAGGGACCCTGACGAGGTCTTCCTGTGGATAGAGAGCAATGTTCATCAGGAGTTTGTTCCTGGGAAGCTGGCCGAGGCCTATGAGCTTCTATCAAGGGCTGACATCATGAGGTCCAGGGTCCGTAGGCAGCAGAACTGGAGGTTCAAGGCATTTATGACTGACCTGATGTCAGGGATATCCGTGGTCAAGGGAGAGACCCACAGGCCCCCGGGTTTCAGGCCATTCCAGCAGCCCACCAGGATTGCCATGCTCGGAAGGAGCAGGGCCAGGAGGGCCATGATAAATTCCCTGACCTCAAGGATAGGCGGGTTCACCCATTCATCCAGGAGGGTGGTCAGGAGGGACTATCTCCCCTACCTGAGAATCATGCTCTCGGGCAAGGCCAGGAAAGAGCCCGAGCAGGGTCTTGAGCTGGAGAAAGAGGAGCTGGCCCTGATTAAGGGTTAGCTGCCTGGGTATGAGTAAGCTTTTTAACCACCAATCCAAGATTTTGGTATTGAATTCCTAATAAGGATTTCTGGTCAAACAAGGAGGTCTGTGCATGACAGAGGGAACTGTAAAGTTTTTCAATGAACAGAAACAGTTCGGCTTTATCAAGGGAGATGACGGAAAAGACTACTATGTCCATGTCACTGGACTAAAGGAAGGAACAAACATTGCAGAGGGTGACAGGGTTTCCTTCAATCCAGTTGAAGGGGACAGGGGACCCAAGGCCGAGCAGGTTGAAAAAGCATCTTCAGAATCTGAGAAAGAAGAACCAGCCGCTGATGAATAAGGGCTCAGTTGAATACAACAGGAACATGCCACTTGAGCCCCTGTTTAAATCTAAGCCCCAACCATCCTAGCCCAGGCTTTTTGAGTGGGCCCGCTGGGGTGTTCAGCGCTGCTGGATTAACCTTCCTTCCCAACCCACTTTATAGCAGAGGGTCAGGCATTATGCGTCTGCTCCAGCAGTGCAATCGAACCCAGATCACAGGATCCGCAATCCCGCATTCTTTACAGGCTTCCCTTCCAAGAAGGGGATGCAATCCATTAAAATACGGGCCCGTATACCCTTGAATTGCTGATTGCTTTTTATATGGGGCGAGCAGAAATATAATAAAGTGGTTGTATGCTGATGAAGATAAAGGACTTCCTTGCGCCGACCAGGGGAAGGATACTACTCTTCATCATAATATTCATTCTCGTCTTTGTGTATGACACTGCATTCGCTCCCTTCCCGGGTTCCCCGGTGGTTGATAACCTGAACACCCAGGATGGGGCCACATCCTTTGTGCTGTATATACTGGTTCTTCCCTATATCCTCTCCTGCCTCATACCAGCCTTCCTTGGCCTGAGGAAGAGGAGGTTCTTCAGGCTGGTCAGCCTTAGGAGGTTCATGCATCCCAGGCCGGCTGCCCAGGAGCAGAAGCCGACAAGGCAGCAGACATTCACCTTCCCTGCCGGGACCCCGGTGGTGGAGAGCGCGCTGCCCTCCCAAATACCTTCACAGGCTCTCCAGGAAAAGCAGACCGCCAAGAAGGCGTCTGTAAAGGCCAAAAAGAAACCCAAAGCGAAAAAGAAATAAGCCCCTCTTCTAGAGAAGCAC
>DAOVGQ010000088.1 GCA_030672315.1 Candidatus Aenigmatarchaeota archaeon
GGCCCAGTCAGGGAGCTCGCTCGGGTCTCCCTTTATCTCGGCCAGGAGTATGGGTATGACCAGGAGCTCCCTCTCCCTGTCGAAGAGGAAGGCCTTGTGGTCCCTGAGGGCATAGGAGTCCGTGCCTCGGTCGCCTATCACGACCTTGTGGAGCTCTATGGGGTTCTCCACGTCAGAGACGTCAAACAGGGCCATCTTGACTCCCTGGTGCCAGGAAAACTCGCCCTGCTCCTCCTCAGCAGGGATGCTCTCCTTGCCTATCCCTATTATGTGGTTATCATCATATGGGTGGAGATAGTCTGAATAGCCAGGTATCTTGAGCTTGCCCAGCACCCTCGGCCTCTCGGGGTCAGAGAGGTCTATCACAAAGAGGGGGTCTATCTTCTTGAAGGTGACAAGGTAGCCGCGCTCTCCCATGAAGCGGGCCGAGTATATCTGCTCCCCAGGGGCCAGGTCCTCGAGCTTGCCTGTGAGGTTCATATCCTCATTGTAAACATAGATGTTGTTAGAGGTGGTGCTGCCCTGCCTGGTGACGCGGCCCAGGGTGGTGGCTATCCGGAAAAACCCGCCAGACTCGTCCATGGAGAACTGGTTCAGGACCCTTCCCGGGACCTCTGCATTGGCCACATAGGTTATGTCTCCGTTATCGAGGGCGAACTTGTGAACCACTGTGGTCTCGCTAGGCTCCCCAATATCAGTGCCCGTTACCTCTTCGATGAGTGGCCTGATTCCCCAGCCCCAATGGTAGTTGTATTCTGCTATGTAGATATTCTCCTGGGAAGCGTAGACATTCTGGCCAGAGCCGACTATGACATCCTTCTCTATATCAGCATCCGGGTCTGTTATGGACATGGAGGCCAGGGTGATGAAGCTCCTGGCATTGACAGGCTCAAAATAGGCAACATCCGGGCACCTGCATGTGGGGACGAATTCCTCATCCTGGCCTGAGGCTATCTCCTGTGCCGTCCTGTCCCTGTAGAGGGGGATTATCTCTCCGGGGTTTGCAGGCACAGGGTAAACCCTGGGATATGAATTCACGACAAAGTAGACATCATTTCCAATCTTCCTTGAGGCGAGGTAGTTGCCCTCAAAATCAACCTCCCTTGCCTTCTCGGGCTCTGACCTGTCGCTGACGTCCCAGAGCTGAACAGTGGTCATGGTGTACCAGTAAGGATATGAAATTTTCATCTCGGCCTGGGCCTCTTCTTCATCACTGCCCTCAAGGGGAACAGGACCACCCCGGACCCGGGTGGAGCCGAAAAGCATGAGCATGTCCCCCCCTATGAACATCTCCCTTGGGGTGAAGTCCCCGAGGTCTGTCTCGCTCAGGACCTCGGCCTCTCCTGAGGGGTAGGCCTTAATTATCACGAGCTTGCTTCCTGAAAGAGTGTAAATATACTGGCCGTCGGTCTTGACAATGTCGGCCTCGTCTACGCCCTCCACCTGTATGTTGGTGGTGGAATATTCAGGTGTGCCGGCCTTCGCACCCCCCTCGGTAGCCTCCTGGGCCATGGGGACAGCAACATCTCCAAGCAGCTCTCCCCAGCCCCTGTATGGATATCCCATTGCAGCGGACTGGTTGAATGCGTCAACAATCCCGGAGCAGGTATCGAACCGCTCCATGGATATCTGGCGCGGCTGGCTGAGCTGCCACACCTGGTACTGCACAAGTGCCGAGAGGCTGCCTACTATGGCAAGCATGGCTATCATGAGAGCGGCCCCCTGTGCAATGCCCTTCCTGAAAGATTTTCTGTGCATGTTTACCTATTTGGCCTGTGGATAATAAAGGGGTTTGGTTTTGTTTCGGTTCTGGCCGCAAAAGGGGATGCGCTGGGCGGGGATCGAACCCGCATCGACACCGTGGCAGGGTGCCGTCCTTTAATGGGAAGTGCTTTGCCTTGAGGAAAAGCTTCCTACCATTAGACTACCAGCGCGTATGCTTTATTATTCCTCGCCCTTCTTGACCTTTTTGACATTGATGCTCCTGCAGTTGGGGCACAGCCTGGTGGCCGGCTCCATGAAGATGGGCTTGCCCACCCATCCGCATCTCTCGCATTTGTACTTGGCCATAAGGGTCACCCTCGTTTATTGGATATATTGAGGGGACTATTTATAAAAACTTTAATTCAATCATAGAGGGCTTTTACCCCATGAAGGCTATAGCTTAAATTACTTTCTGAAATATTAAATACATGGTCTTCTATAAACCGAATACATGGAACTTGTTTAAAAGAGGAGAATATCCTGTATACTGTGATATATGCGGAAGAGATTTGACTGAACTGGGTGGAGGCTATTACCTCTCTGAAGAGAAAAGGGCTTTATGTCCTCCCCTGGAAGAAAATGACTGTACTGCAATGGCTATGAAGAAGTATGGCATGTTTGCTGCAGCTTTTGAATTCAAGTCAATCAGGATATTAAGGAGGCTTATTAGAGATGGTCTCCTCATCAATGGTGAACCCCTCACTAAGGAGAATTAGGCCTGCAGGCCGAACTGCTTGGCGAATTTTGCAAGGGGGCCCCTCTTGAGGCCCTTGCCGCCCTTTGTCATCTTCATGATTTTCTGGGTCTGCTTGAAGTATTTCAGGAGCTCCCGGACATCACCCTGGGGGACCCCCGAGCCCTTGGCTATGCGCACCACCCTGCTGTGCTTGATTGTATCGGGGTGAGCCCGCTCATCAGGGGTCATGCTGTCGATTGCGAACTTCCACCTCTTCATCTTTCCCTCCTGGACATCCAGCATGCCCTTGGGGATTTTTGCACCTGACATCCCGGGAATCATGTCCACAAGCTTGGTGAGGCTGCCCATCTTCTGCATTGAGCCTATCTGCTCATAGAACTCGTTGAGTGTGAAGTCCCCCCTCAGGACCTTTTCTGCAGCTTCCTTGCTTATTCCCACGTCCCTGGCCTTCTCGAGGAGGCCCTCCAGGTCGCCGTAGCCGATAAGCCTTCCCACAAAGCGCCTGGGGTCATAGACCTCGAGGTCGCCGAGCTTCTCTCCCACGCCTATCATGCGCACGCGGGCGCCTGAAACCGAGGCAGCTGCCAGGGCGCCACCTCCCTTGGCAGTGCCATCCAGTTTGGTGACTATTATTCCTGTTATACCGACCAGCTTGTTGAACTCCTCAGACTGCTTCCTGGCCGCCTGGCCTATGTCAGCGGGAACGACTAGGAGAACTTCGTCAGGCTTTATCTCCTTTCCCAGCTCCTTGAGTTCCTTGGCAAGCCCCTTGTCCAGGGCATCCCTTCCTGCGGAGTCAAATATAAGGACCTCCTCCTTGGCCTGCTTGATTGCAGATTTGGCAATGTCCCTGGGCTTTTTGCCCTCCTCATAAACCCTGGCATCCACCTTCCTGCCGAGCTGCCTGAGCTGGTCCTGGGCAGCTGGCCTGTGGGTGTCGCAGGCCGCCAGGCCGACAGAGAGTCCCCTTGTCTTGAACCACTTGGCCATCTTGCCAGCAGTGGAGGTCTTTCCTGAACCGAACAGGCCGATGAGCAGGATTCTCTGGGGCTTCAGGTTCAGCTCACCCTTCTCGGCCCCTAGGAAGGAAACAAGCTCGTCATAGAGAACCTTGATGAAGTGCTCCCTGACCGTTATGCCGCTGGGGGGCTTGGTCTCCAGGACCCTCTTCCTTATGCTGGAGGAGAGCTCCGCCACCATGGATACATCCACATCTGCCTGAATCAGGGCCCTCTGGAGGTCCTTGACAACAACCTCTACGGCCTCCCTGTCCACCACGCCCATGCGGGCTATCTTCCTGAAGGTCTGCTTCAGGGAGTCCCCGAATCCCTTCAAAACCATATTCAACACACCTTATTGATATATTACATTTGGCTCAAGCCTGTTACCGAAGGTAACTCCCTGCGTCAGCAGTGGATTGTGAAAGGATGTATCCTTCCGTAAAGGCTTAAAACCATGCTTTTCACCTGAATGCTAGTAAAACATCAGGATAAAAGGGTTTAAAAGCGTTTATAAAGGTTATCTGGAAGTTATCTTTATCCGGTGATGTATATGATAAGGGGATACCCTCTGAATATCCAAGAAAAGCAGAGGATATGGGATTTTGTAAAAAGCGGTAAGAAGGTTAGGTTACTCAAGGAAATGTTTGTGCCTGATGATATGTATTACATTAGTGATATTGATATTGAGGACATTGTTGAGAGGGGGGATTTTAATCGGCATGTGTCTGTCTACATAAAAAACGGAGATAATCCTATACTGACCGGTTACTGTGTAAGGGTTAACAAAAACCTTAAGAGGGCATTGATATCCAGAGGCCGGGTTCAGAAGGGCTAGTCCTCCTGGATTTCGAACTCGCACTCGCCCCTGTGGGAGGTTATCTCCCTGGAGACCTCATTGGCCGCTGCCTCCACCCTGGCCCGGGTTTCCTTGAAGTTCTTGCCCCTGCCCACAATCACGTACTTGGGGGCTGAAACATACCTGACCTCGAGGCCGTCCCTGCTGGCCTGGGAGAGTGCCCTCTTGATTGTCTTTATGCCGTCAGGGCTGTAGCACATCAGCTTGAGGTCGGCCTTTACCTCATAGACCTTTTCTGAATAGCTCTTCCTTGCTATCTCGGTTAGGGGCTCGAGCCAGGCCTTGGGGACGCCCTTGCTCCTGAGCAGCTCAGGATTCCTTATGGCGAACTCAAAGGCCTTGTACAGGCCCCCGAACTCCTCCTGGAGGAGAAATCCGACCTCCCTGTAGGCATCGTCAAGGCTCTTCTTGAGCTTCTTGGCAGAGAGCTCGAGCATCTTCTCGGCCTTTCGCTCCCTCTTGAACTCGTTCAGACGCCTGTCTGAGTCCTCCCTTCTGACCCGCTTGACAGAGAGAAGGATGTCATCGCCATCAATCCTCATAACGCGGCACACGACATACTGGTTCAGCTTGAGGAACTCCCTGATGTCCTTGACCCACCTCAGGGCCACCTCAGAGACGTGTACCATGCCCCTCTTTTTGTACTCCACAAGCTCTGCGATGGCGGAGTTGGGGAATATCTTGACTATCTTGCACACCACGAGTTCGTACCTGGTGGGGTTTCCCTGTCTTCTCATGATAAAAAACCTCGTATCCTGATTTAAAAGAATACAATTGGGTTAGGACTACCTGGCAACACCGAGTACCTTGGCCCTGATACCGGCCTTGCCTCCTGTGGGCTCTGCGAGCACCTCGCCGCACACCAGGCACTTGACAACAGTGCAGGGCTTCTCGAATATGACCTGCTCGTTCTTGCACCTGCACCTTACCTTGAGGAACTTGCCAGGCATATCCTTCACCTCACGAACTTCTCCTCCCTTCATTCAGAAGGGCAACAACTTATACAACCTCGAACTTCTTTATCCTGAAGCCCTTCTTGGTGTGGGACTTTCCGCACTCTTCGCACTTGAGCCTCAGGTCTACCTTCTGGGTGGGTTTCTTGCCCACAGCAGGCTTTGAATACTTTCCATGGCCGCCGTGACCCCGTTTATGCCTCTCCTTGGCCTTGTTGGCCTGGGACATGGGATGGGCTGTCCCCCTGGTCTTCTTCCTGGCCAGCTTCACTGCATGCAGGGTGTGCTTCCTGCACGAGGGACACAGGGCCTTGATTTTCTTTGGAAACTTCATATACATCAATTGCTTGGTTATGTTGGTTCTTCCTTGCTGTCGATTGGTTAATTAATACAATATATGTATATAAATGTTTAGAAGACGAGAAGCCTCGATATGGGGTTTTTTGATTGCACTAAAAGGGTAAATAATTTATCATATCAGCCTTTAAGAATGAATTCCATAAGATGCCCGACTCCGTTGGAAGCCTTATCCTCTGGCCAAAAATCATGAACGGTTTCATAAATAGTGAATCCGTTTTTTTGATAGAAATGTGAATTTTCCTCTGTGCCCCTTGCCCCAAGGTATATCCTTTCGCAACCAAGCTCTCTTGCCAATTCCTTGTTTTTATCCAATAGCCTGCTACCAATACCCCTTCCGCTGTGTTTAGAGGATACCCCAACATTCACTAAATACATAAATTTCCCACTCGGGTCAAATGCTTCCTTGCAGCTATTGCCTTCCCATGTTTTTCTAACAAGACCGATGCGGTGTGCATACGTCATACCGGTCAATTCCCCGTCTATATATGCTCCCAAAGCCCCCTTTGGGAACCTAGTGAATCTCTCCTCCATGGCTTCTCTGCTTGCCCTCAGATCTGGTTCCCATGTCTCTTCCTCAACCTTCACCATCTCATCCAAATCTTCTGGTATCAGTTGTCTTATTGTAATGATATTTTCATCCATATGTTCATCCTTTTCAGGTCATATATCAGAAAATATATATAAAACGATGCCAGTGATGTTAGCTTTTCGTCGATTAATCGTTGCTAAAATTGCTGCTCATCTAATGAGGTTTATATCTATCGGAAATCCAGACAAAAACCAGGAGCGCCAGGAGAATCGCTGCAATGCCAACGGAGTTTGTTACCTGCAGCCCCATGACAAGGGCATGCTCCATCTGGGCCTCGCTGGGGTTT
>DAOVGQ010000009.1 GCA_030672315.1 Candidatus Aenigmatarchaeota archaeon
GAGGTGGGCATCGAGATAAGCGACGAGGCCGCAAGGATAATGAAGGAGGCCGAGCTTGGGGAGCACAAGAGGAAGTATGAATTCGAGAACCTGATCAGGAAGTTCCAGGAACTCCACATCAAGACCCAGCAGAACCTCGAGGCTGTCTCAAGCCAGCGGGAGGGCTTCACTGAGATGGAGATGAACATCAAGGAAAGGATAGACAGGCATGATGCCTCTGTCAGATCAAAGCTCATGAAGAACCAGGAGCGGCTGAAGAAGAGGATTGCAGATGCCGAGAACATCATCATGAAGCTCAACAGCATGATATCCGAGCTCAAGGTAAGGCTTGAAGACAAGAAGGATGTCAAGCTCGACTTCAGGAGGAGCCTTGCTGACCTCAAGGAGGAGCTCGAGGAAAGGATGAAGGTCAATGAGGAGATGTTCGATTCTGAGATGAATGCCTTCAAGAACAGGGCGGACAGCCTTGAGAACAACTTCAGGTCCATTAAGGACATCCAGAGGTACACGCTGGGCGAGGTGCCTTCGACAGGGACCAAGCAGCTCGAGACTCTCAACAGGTCCCTAGAGAGTCTTGACAACCAGCTTCAGTCCAACAGGGGTGAGATGAAGAAGTTCAAGGAGGGCATAACAGAGTACATCAATAACATTGTAAATACCTATGAGAGCAGGATGGGGATTCTCAAAAAGGACATAGATTACAAACTGGATGATATTAAGAAGGCAAGGTAAGATAACATATGATTTCTACCAGCCCCTTGGCAGAACAAGCCTATCTAATCAGCATTAATGATGATTATTAATGATTAGTCCGAGCTCCGATATACAGCTAACGCCTAACAAACTATCAAATTTGCTTGGTTACCCAATTGTAAAATGTGTTCATTCCAGCTTCCTCATGAAGGCAGAAACCCTTTCCCTGGGCGGCACTCCTATTCCGGTGCGGGCCACCTTCCAGGCAGCCACCCAGTTGCCGAGCTTCAGGCACTGCTCCGGCAAGAGGCCGTTCATGAACCCGTAGACAAAAGCGGCATTGAAGACATCCCCTGCCCCTGTAGTGTCCACAACCTTAACCTTTCTGGCAGGCTCCCTCCTGAGCATCCCGTTTGTATAGAACAGGGAGCCCCTGCTTCCAAGCTTGACTATCACATCCCTGATTCCAAGACCCGAAACCCGCTCAAGGGACTTCCTGATGTCACCCCTGCCGAGCCGCTTGAGCTCAAGCTCGTTCATGAACACCATGTCCAGGTGCCTGGCGAAATCCCTGAAGCCCCCTGAGCATCCGGTCTCATCAGAGGTGAAGTCAAACAGGAGGGTTGCTCCCCTCTTCTTGGCAGCCCTTGCGAATCCAGCAAAGCCCCTGGCCAGCCCCGGAAGGTGGAACAGCCCGCCCGTATAGACAATGTCCCCGGGCCTTATCCCCTCTAGGACGGGCTTCAGGTCCTCCACACTCAGCAGCCCTGATGCGCCCTTGTTGGAAACGAACCTTCTGTTCCCGCCCCTGAAAACGAATGCAACCGTATAGCCGTTGCTTCCGGAAACCTTCCTGAGCACTGGCCTCACACCCGAGGACCCGAGCTCCCTTCTCAGGAAACCCGAGGAGAAGTCATCACCTATGCATGAATAGAACTCGGGCCGCACCCCGAGCTTGCCAAGGGCCACTGCAAAGTTGGCTGCGTTCCCGCCCACGGAGAACCTCATGGAATCAGCATGGACCTCCTCCCCCCTGGCAGGCATGGCCCTGACATGGCAGAGCATGTCTGTATTGAGGTCCCCCACGACAAAGATGCTTCCCATCCAGAACACCGGGTCACTGATAGTTAATATTATAATATGATTCTGTATAAAGCTTAACCCGCATTCCGGGGAGGTTTTATTAACGAACTCATCCAACTATTATTGACATGAAGAAGCACACCCTTCTCATAAACACCAAGGCCTATCAGCAGGGAACAGGCAGGCATGCCCTCAAGCTTGCACGGATATGCAGGAGGCTCTCCAGGAAGGCCGGGGCAGAGATTATACTGGCTGTCCAGCCCTCTGACATCCCCCTGATTTCCAGGAGCATCCCTACCTTTGCCCAGCACATCGATGCAGTCAGGCCAGGGGCCCATACAGGGCACATACTCCCAGAGGCCGTGAAGGCAGCAGGGGCAAACGGGACCCTGATAAACCACTCCGAGAGGCGCCTGAACCTCCATGAGATAAGGGAGAGGATAAAGAGGGCCAGGGAGAACATGCTCACGAGCGTGTGCTGCGCCCCCTACACCGTCATGGTGGGCAGGATAGCTTCCATGAAACCAGATTATATTGCAATCGAGCCCCCTGAATTAATAGGGACAGGGGTTTCGGTCTCCCAGGCCAAGCCCTATGTGATAGGCAGGTCTGTGGAGATTAGCCGCAGGGCCAGCCCCAGAACCAGGGTGCTGTGCGGCGCAGGCATATCCACCAGCGAGGATGTTGCCAAGGCCATGGAGCTCGGAACCGTGGGGGTCCTGGTCGCCTCCTCTGTGGTCAAGTCACCCAGGCCCGAGCATGTAATAAGGGAGCTGCTAAGGGGATTTGGTTAGCATGTACAAGGACTATCTCTGGTCACCTGTAAGGATGAAATGGGTCTCCCGGGCAGCCCTAAAGGACACGAGCAAGCCCCCTGGGGGCTGCACCTTCTGCAGGATAGCCAGGAACGACCCCAGGGTCCCCAAGAAGGTTGTCTACAGGGACGACATGGTCATGGTGCTCATGAACATCTTTCCCTACAATCCGGGCCACCTCCAGGTCGTGCCTCTGCGCCATGTTGAGTGGCCTGAGCAGCTCACCGAGGAGGAGTATCAGCACTTCTGCAGCCTTATCAAGAAAACCATAAAGCTCTTAAGGAAGGCCCTCAACCCCATGGGCTTCAATGCAGGCATGAACATCGGGAAATCCTCCGGCCAGTCCATAGGCCACCTCCACTTCCAGATAGTCCCGAGGTATGCAAAGGAGGCCGGCTTCATGGAGGCCATCTCAGACACCAAGGTCATGCCCGAGACCCTTGACCAGACCTACAAGAGGATAATGAGGCACGCTGATATACTCAAGAAATAAATCAGGCCTTGCGCTTCAGTTTCTTCTCCACCCTGTTCACCAGGAGGATGGTCTTCAGGGCCATATCAGGCTCCACTGAAATCGCGTCTATGCCTTCCTTGATCAGGAACTCTGTGAAGTCAGGGTAGTTGGACGGGGCCTCCCCGCATATCCCCACTGGCCTGCGGGGCCTGTTCTTATGGGCCTTCTCTATAAGCGTGCTTATGGATTTCTTTACAGCTGGGTGCCTCTCATCAAAGAGGTACTGCAGCCTCTGGGAGTTCCTGTCCAGGCCCAGGGTGAGCTGGGTGAGGTCATTGCTCCCTATGCTGAAGCCATCAAATGTCCTGGCATACTCTTCTGCAAGAATGATGTTGCTGGGTATCTCTGCCATCACATAGAACCTCCAGCCAGCCTTTCTGGTGAGGCCGAACCTGGCGAGCATCTTGAGGACCTCCCTGCCCTCCTCAGGGGTCCTGCAGAAGGGGACCATTATTATTATATTCTTGAGTCCCATATCCTCCCTGACCTTCTTGAGGGCCCTGCACTCCAGCTCGAATGCGAGGTAGAAGACCTTGTCAGTATACCTGGAGGCCCCCCTCCACCCTATCATGGGGTTTGCCTCATTCGGTTCGAACTCCCTCCCACCCCTGAGGTTTGCATACTCGTCTGACTTGAAGTCCGAGAGCCTCACTATCACAGGCCTCGGATAGAATGCAGCTGCTATCTTGCCTATTCCCCTGGCCAGGGCGTCTATATACATCCCCCCCTGGCCTGTGTTCAGGAGGTGAAGGGGATGCTCGCCGACATAGCTGGATATTATGAACTCCTCCCTTGCGAGGCCCACCCCATCCACAGGGAGCCTTGCAAGGCTGAACGCCTTGCTGGGCTCGCCTATGTTAATCATAACCTTGGTCCTTGTCCTGGGTATCCTGCTGACATCCTTTTCCATAACCTCGAACTTCATGAAGCCCCTGAATATCCTGCCCTGTCCTGTTGAGCAGTCCACTGTCACCTCCTGGCCGTTCTTCAGGACATCTGTTACATTCAGGGTCCCTACGATGCAGGGCACCCCGAGTTCCCTGGATACAATCGCTGCGTGACTGGTAGTTCCCCCCTTGTTTGTCACTATGGCAGAGGCCATCTTCATAATGGGTTCCCAGTCGGGGTCAGTCATGTCAGTTACCAGGACCTCTCCAATCTTGAACCTGTAAATGTGCCTGGCGCTCTTGATGACATTAACCCTGCCAACTCCTATCTTCCTCCCTATTGCCGTGCCTGCCAGAAGGAGCTTGCCCTCCTCCTTGAGGACGTAATCCCTTATTATGTTCTTTTTTTTCTGGGAGTAGACGGTTTCAGGCCTGGCCTGGACTATGTACATCTTCCCGGATTCCCCGTCCAGCACCCACTCGATGTCCATGGGAGACTTGTAGTGCTTCTCTATGCTGACAGCGTATTCCGCTAGCTCCACGGCCTGCTCGTCAGTGAGACAGAACTCGGCCTGGTCCTCCGGGCTCACCCTCTCCTCAATGTTGCCCCGGCCACCCCTAACCAGCTTTATCCTCTTCTTTCCCAGGACACTTTCCAGGAGCTTCATTGTGGGCTTGAAGACCATGAACTCGTCCGGAATGACCTTGCCCTTCACAAGGTATTCCCCCAGGCCATAGGAGCCGTTTATGACCACGACATTGTCAAAGCCCGAGTCAGGGTCTATGGTGAACATCACCCCTGCAGAGCCTATGTCGCTTCTCCCCATCTTCTGAACCCCCACAGAGAGCTTGACCTTGAGGTGGTCGAAGCCCTT
>DAOVGQ010000045.1 GCA_030672315.1 Candidatus Aenigmatarchaeota archaeon
GTACTGGGCAGTATCCACGCCGGTTGGGTGGTAGCGCATCTCGTCCACGCCGAGCTCCCAGTTGTTCTGCATGGCCTCCGTACCCAGCCTGTAGAAGAAGAACGGGTCAAGGGCCTGTATCTCCCCGAACCTTGCGGGAAATGACCTCAGCCAGAGGGCAGAGGCAAAGATAACAAGGAGTATGACAAGGGGGGCATATCTCTTCAGAGCATCCCTGGGATTGAGTTTTTTCATGCAGACACCGTTGTTACTTTTTAGTAGAAACTTATTTAAGTTTATTTCTTCAGCGCCCTCTTGAATGCCCTTGAGAAGTCCCTGCTGTCGTCTATTGCTATCTGTGAAGCATCCTGGAGGGTCTTGGCCGGTCTCTTGGACCTTATGATAATCTCAGGCTGGGATATATAGGGGTGCTGGATGATATAGGATGCCTGCCTGGCCCCGGCCTTCCAGGCATTCTCCCTTATGAGGTTGAGCATGGTGTGAGTCTCTCCCCTGACCTCGACCCTTAACTTCTCCTTGCCCTTTTCGGTAGCAGTGAGTTCCATGTAATCGCCTTATACAAGTTGAACCTATGGCTTTATATATTTTTTAAGTATGCCTGAGAACTCCCCCTTCAGGGCCTCGAGGTCCACCCCTGTCCTGGCCTCCACTGTGAGCCTTATCTTTGGCTGGGTATTGGAGGGCCTCACAAGAATCCATCCGTTCTCAAAGTCCACCCTGACCCCGTCCATGGTGTCCATGTTGGGGTAGCGCTTCCTCAGCTCCTCGCGCACACTGTCCATGACCTGGAACTTCCTCTCATCAGAGACATCGAAGCTGAGCCTTTCAAAGGGAAGGCTCGGTATTCCCCCAGCAAGCTCTGAAAGCCTTTCTTCCCTCCTGCTTAAGGCACAGGCAAAGTAGTAGGATATTGCCAGGGAGTCGTCAAAGGGGAAGATTGACGGAACAGAATAGTGGCCTGACGGCTCCATGCCAAAACATGCCCTGTGCTCAGAGGCCCCCTTCATGAGGTAATTATGTCCGACCCTGACCCTGTGGACAGAGCGCTTGAACCTCTCTGCAATCATGTCTATTGTCTTGGTGGACTCAACATTGACCACTATGGGCCCGGGCTGCTCCTTGAGGAGCTCTGACAGCATGATGTAGGACACCTGCTCGGGTGCGAGCCTCTCGCCCCTCTCATCCAGAATTACCACCCTGTCACCGTCCCCGTCATAGGCCATACCCAGGTCGCGGCCCTTGACCCCTCTCTTCAGGACATTGAGCGGGTCTGATATAGGGTCAGGCAGTCTGGAAGGGAAGTTCCCGTCAACCTCCTCAAGGGTCACATACACGTCAAAGCCGGCCCTGGTGAAAAGCTCCCGCACGACCAGCCCTGCTGCCCCGTGCCCTGTGTCTAGGGTAATCTTCAGGCCTCTCTGCGGCCTTATCTTGGACAGAAGATGCTCTATGTATTCTGCTATGACATCCCGGCTCTTAACGGCGACCAGCTTCCCTCTACCGGATTCCCTTATCCTGTTCTCAAAAAAGTTCTGCTCGAGCTTCTTGATATCCTCCTCCATAAATCCTATGCCATGGCTGCTGAAGAACTTGAGACCGTTCCATTCACTTCCGAGGTGCGATGCAGTCACATAGGCATAGGTCATACCCCGCCTCCAGGCATGGAACATTCCTGTGCCCAGGGGGAGCATCCCAATATCGGTCACGTTCTTGCCCGTGGACAGCACACCCTCTGCAAAGGCCCTGGCAAGCCCCTCACCAGAGAGCCTGCCGTCCCTGGCCAGGACGACTGTGTCACCCTCTATCAGCCCGGAGAATGCCAGGCCGATTCTCTCCATGACCTTCTCGGTGAGGGTTTCGCCATAGATTCCCCTTATATCATAGGCCCTGAATATGGACTCTACCTTGCCAGACTCGGGTTTCTTTGGCATGAAAAATCCCTTAACTATATAGTTAACTGGAATAATAAAAACCCTTAGTATTTTAGGCTATCCCAGTTCCTTGAGAATCTGCTCCGCCCTTGCCACAGAGATGTCCCTTTCCTCAACCATCCTGGCCGCTACCCTGTCTATCAAATCACTCTTGGCCCCAGCCATGACTGCTATGTTCTTGGCATGCAATTTCATGTGGCCAACCTGGATTCCCTCTGTTGCCAGGGCCCTCAGGGCGGCAAAGTTCTGGGCCAGCCCCACAGCGGCCACTACCTGGGCAACTTCCTGGGCTGTCTTTATTCCAAGAATCTTCAGGGCCACCCTGGCAACCGGGTTGGTCCTGGTGGCCCCGCCCACTGTGCCAATGGCTATGGGAAGCTCTATGCTTCCCACAAGGTTGCCCTCACCATCCTTCTCGTACTTGGTCAGGGAGGTGTAGGGCCTTTCAAACGAGGCAAAGGAGTGCGCCCCTGCCTCTACTGCCCTGAAATCATTTCCAGTGGCTATGGCCACGGCGTCTATACCGTTCATTATCCCCTTGTTGTGCGTGGTGCACCTGTACTGGTCTGCACAGGCAAAGGCGTAGGCCTCCAGGATTCCCTGGACAGTGTCCTCACCAATGACCTCTTTTTTCCAGACTGCCCTTGCACGGGCCAGCCTCCTGGTCGCTAGGTTGGAGATTATCCTCAGCCTTGTGCTGCCTCCAGATGCCTCCTCCAGGAGGGGGGTTATCCCCTCTGCCATGGTGTTGATTGCATTGGCCCCCATGGCATCCCTCACGTCAACCATGATATGAACTATGAGCATCCTGCCCTGCTTGGTCTCGATGTCCCTTACCTCCACGTCCCTGGCCCCCCCACCGAACTTCACTAGGGTGGAGTCCTGTTTGTTGCAGAGTTCGATAATCTCCTGTTTTTTATCCAGTATGGCCTGTCTGGCCCTCTCAATGTCAGGGACACCAACAATCTGTATCTGGCCAATCATCACGGGCTCGTCTGTGCTGGCCTTGAATCCCCCACCAGGCCTGGCAAGCCTTGCTGCATTGGAGGCAGCAGCCACAACAGAGGGCTCCTCAATGGCCATGGGAATGAGGACATCCCTTCTATTTATCCTGAAATTAGTGGCCACGCCAAAGGGAATCTCCATGGTCCCTATCACATTCTCAATCATCCTGCCTGCTGTATCAAGGTCAAGCCTCCCTGTCTTCTTCAGGATCTGCAGGTCCTCCTCCTCAAGGCCGGCAAAGCCCCTGACAATGTCCAGTCTCTCCCCTGGGCTGAGTTTGTGGAAACCAGGAAGCTCCGAAGTCCTGTCCATAAAATCACACTCCTACTCGAATAGGAGGCAGGCACCTTTTCACACTCCGTTGCTTCTGCAACGGCAGGCACCAAATCCCTTTACAGGGTTTGCAGGCATACCTTTAAATATAAAGCTTCCTGGCAACGCCGATTGCTAAATTAATATAATCCAGAGTGAACAATAATATATCATGCTAGAAGCCCAAATCATGATTCTCATAGCCCTCCTGATACTGTCGGCCTTTTTCTCAAGCGTTGAGACCGCCCTGATATCAGTGAACAGCATCAAGGTCAGGTCCCTGGTAAAGCAGAAGAGGAAGGGGGCAGAAGCCCTTCAGCGGCTCAAGAACAAGCCTGAGAGGCTTCTTATAACAATCCTGGTGGGAAACAACCTCGTCAACATAGGTGCTGCTGCACTGGCAACATCAATAACCTATGGGATGTTCGGTGACCTGGGGATAGGCATAGCCACAGGGGTAATGACCCTGCTAATCCTGGTCTTTGGGGAGATAACACCCAAGTCCTATGCTGCCCAGAATGCAGTGAGCATGTCCCTGAAGGTGGCGAGGCCGGTTGAGATACTGGGCAAGATACTCTTTCCCATAGTCCGCTCCCTGGAGGCCCTGACAGGCTTCATGATGAGGCGCTTCGGTTCAAAGGAGGCCGAGGCCCTGACAGAGGACGAGCTCAAGACAATTGTCACCGTGGGGGCTGAGCAGGGAATAATAAGAAAGCAGGTGGCAGGCATGATGGAGAGCCTGATAGAGTTCGAGAAGACCAAGGTGAACGAGGTAATGACCCCGGAGAGCGACATGCTCACCCTTGAGGGGAACAAGACCATCAAGAGTGTCCTGGACTTTGTTGTGAAGACCCCCTACTCCAGGTATCCTGTCTACGGGGGGGACAAGGACAACATAATCGGCATTGCCGATGTGGATGAGATACTCTCCATGGTCAAGGCAGGGAGGCTCAAGAGGAAGGTGACCAGCATATCCAAGAAGCCATTATTTGTGCCAGAGAAGAAGGAGATAATGAACCTGCTCAATGACTTTGAGGAGAAGGGGACTCACATGGCAATAGTTGTTGATGAGTACGGCCATGTCATGGGCCTTGTTACCATGGATGATGTCCTTGAGGAAATTGTGGGTGACATATTTGACAAGAGCAAGAAGCCCAATATGTACATAAAGGTGCTGAACCCCAATGAGCTTCTGGTGGATGGCAGGGCCCCTATAGACATCCTGGAGGAATACATTGACCTGGGCCTTAAGGAGAGGGGCTTCGACACCCTTGCAGGCCTGATACTCAAGAAGACAGGCAGGATACCCCAGAGGGGTGAGGTGGTGAGGCTCAAGCGGGCAAGGATGATAATAGAGGATGCAAGCTCCATGACAGTGAAGAGGGTAAGGATAGTCAGGCGATAGCATGTTGGATGCACACAAGATTCTTCCGAAACTTAAGAAACTCAGGGCCAGGAGGGTCTTTATCCAGGTTCCTGAGGGCCTGAAAACCAGGGTCCTGGACTTCGCAAATGACCTGGAGAAGGCAGGCCTCAGGACCTTCATATCCATAGAGCCCTGCTTCGGGGCCTGTGATACCAGGGACAGGGAGGCCAGGGCCCTGGGCTGCGATGCCCTGCTCCATGTGGGCCACAGCGACTACGGCTTGAAGACCTGCCTGCCGGTCATCTATGAGGAGTACAGGATTGACTTTGACCCTGTTCCGCTTTTGAGGAGAAGCCTCCCGGACCTCAAGCCCTTCAGGAGGATTGGCCTTGTCACCACAGTGCAATACCTCCCGGGCCTTGCCAAGGCCAGCTCCTTCCTGAAAAGGCAGGGCAAGAGTGTCCTCCTCGGGGCCCCCAGCAAGGCGAGATATCCTGGCCAGATACTGGGGTGCGACTACTCTGCTGCTAAATCCATTGAGAAGGGTGTGGACTGCTTTCTCTTCCTAGGAACAGGGACCTTTCATCCCCTTGGCCTCTCCCTTGAGGTGGAGAAGCCCGTCCTGTTCCTGGACTTCGAGAGCACCGAGCTTATCGACCTGGCCCAGGAGAAGAGGGGCCTTCAGAAGATTCGCTACGCCCAGATTGCCAAGGCCTCAGAGGCCAGGAGCTTTGCCATCCTTGTCTCGACCAAGCCAGGGCAGGCCCATCCCAAGCTGGCCGAGCAGGCCAGGGAGAAGCTGGAGGCCCTGGGAAGGAGGGCCTGGATTCTCGCGGCTGACCAGCTCACACCAAGCAAGCTCATGGGCCTCAGGGTGGAGGCCCTGGTCAACACAGCCTGCCCCAGGCTCAGGGAGGATGCAAGGCTCTTCAGGAAGCCGATAATCTCGCCTGGGGATATAGACTTGTTTACTGAATAAAGTTGAGGCCCAGGCCCTCTGCGTAGGCAAGAACCTCTCTGTATTCCTCTGGCCTGAGGCCCCTGCCTATGTCCTTGTGCTCCATAGCATTGTACTCAGGCCGATACTGTGCCATTATGTTGACTATCACCTGCCTGCCGAACTCCCTGGCTATAAAGTCAAGGATTGGCTTGGAGCAGCATTCTGTGTGATTCGGCAGGACGAGATGCCTTATCACAAGGTCCGAGTCTT